>ANAW01000159.1:0-3011 GCA_000340945.1 Nocardiopsis synnemataformans DSM 44143
CGGGCAGCGGTCGGCTGGCGCGTGTGAAGCGCAGCAGCAGGACCGGGTAGACCCACGCGAGCAGCGCGATGTCCCAGGCGGCCTGCATCGCGAAGAGGGACAGGGCGGTACCGGCGAGGAGCCAGGCGTAGCGCGGGAGGGTCGGGGGCGCGGTCATGGTTCGGCTTTCGTCTCGGGGAACGGGGGTCTGGGCCGGCCGGCACAGCCACAACGCTAGGGAGCCGCGGCCCCGGCGCCCATGGGGAATCCCGCCCGGTTCGGGACGCGACCCACCACCCCCGGAATGCGGTGTTCCGCAGTACCCGCGCGCCTGGCGGGTGGCTAGTGTCGACGCTGACGCCGACCGCGGCGGCGGCCTCCTCCCCGACTTCCGAGGGCACGGGCCTGCCTGCGGACAGCCGGGCACGGACGGCCGGACGCGGGCACCAGACGCGGGGCACGGGCAGCCGGACCCGGGTGCCGGACGCGGAGGACCGGAGGCGGCGGCGATCGGACGGGCAGGGAGGATGAACGTGACGACGCACGGGGAAGCGCATCCGGCAGCGGTGGCGCGCGCATGGGGCCGGGCGGTGACGGGCGCCGCCGCCGGAGCGGTGACCGCGCTGGCCGAGGCCCTCTTCCTCGCGGCGGTCCTCGTGGCCGCCGTCCCCGCACTGCCGCTCCTGCTCCGCCCCGCCTCGCGCGCGTCCCTGCGCCGGGCGCTGGACGGGGCCGCCCGGCCGCTGGTCTCCCTGGAGCGCGGCCGCCTGTCCGCCCTGTTCGGCGTCGACATCACCGTGCGCCCGGGGACGGCCCGGCCGCTCGCCTACCTCGCGGTGCGCTGCCCCGTCGGGCTCTTCGGCGGGCTGGTGCTGGCCTTCTTCGCCGCCGGGCTCTACCTGGCGCTGTCACCGTTGGATGCGCTCGACGGCAACGACCCCGCGATCGTGCCGATCGGCCTGGCCCTGATGTACCTGAGCGCACAGGGAACCGTGGGCCTGGTGGGAACGGAACGCTGGCTGGCCCGGCGGTTCCTCGGCCCCAGCCGCCAGGACCTCATGGAGGAGCGGATCGGGGTCCTGGTCGCGACCCGCGCGGGCGTGGTCTCCGCCGTCGACGAGGAGCGCCGCCGCATCGAGCGCGACCTGCACGACGGCGTCCAGCAGCGCCTGGTGCTGCTGGGGATGGCGCTGGGCCGGGCCCGCCGCGACCCGGGTTCGCAGCGGGGCCGCGCGCTGGTCGAGCAGGCCTACGAGGAGTCCCGCAACGCCCTGCGGGACCTGAAGGAGGTCGCCTGGCGGGTCTACCCGGCGGCGCTCGCCGGGTCGGGGCTGCGGGCCGCGCTGCACGACCTGGTCGGCCGGTCGAGCCTGCCGATCGACCTGGAGTACCGCCTGGACGGCGCGTGCCCGCCGACCGTGGAGACGGCGGCCTACTTCGTGGTCGCCGAGTCGGTGACCAACGCGGTCAAGCACGCGCGCGCCGGGCGGATCAGCGTGCTGGTCGAAGCGGAGGACGAGGAGGGGGCGAGGTCCGTGGTGGTGCGGGTACGCGACGACGGGGTGGGCGGGGCCGACCCCTCGGGGACCGGGCTGGCCGGACTGGCCAGCCGGGTCGAGGCGCTCGACGGTCGGCTGTCGGTGGACAGCCCGGCGGGCGGGCCGACGACGGTCAGGGCGGAGCTGCCGTGCGGGTGATGCTGGCCGAGGACTCGGCGCTGCTGCGCGAGGGGTTGGTGCGGCTCCTGGAGGACGAGGGGCACCAGGTGCTCGCCTCGGTCGGGGACGCCGACGCCCTGCTGGCGGCCGTCCGCGAGGAGGCGCCCGACGTGGCCGTGGTGGACGTGCGCATGCCGCCCACGCACACCGACGAGGGGTTGCGCGCCGCGCTGCGGATCCGCCGGGAGCGGCCCGGGGTGGGCGTGCTGGTGCTGTCCCAGTACGTGGAGAGGCGGTACGCCACCCGGCTGTTCGGCGAGAACACCACCGGTGTGGGCTACCTGCTCAAGGACCGGGTGGTGGAGGTCGACGAGTTCCTCGAAGCCCTGGTCAGGGTGGGGACGGGAGGCGCGGCCTTCGACCCGGAGGTGGTGCGCCAGCTGCTCGCGGGCAGCAGCCGCAGGGACCCGCTGGGGCGCCTGACCGAGCGCGAGCGCGACGTCATGGCCCTGATGGCGCAGGGGCACATCAACTCGGCGATCGCGGCGCGGCTGTTCGTGTCGCAGAGCGCGGTGGAGAAGCACGCCAACGCCATCTTCGACAAGCTGGAGCTGGGCGACACCAAGGGGTACAGCCGACGCGTGCTGGCGGTGCTGCGCTACATGGACGCCTGAGCGCGGACGGGTCCGGACACGGGGGCGCCGCGCGGCGGTGAGCGGTGTCCGCCGCGCGGCCGTCGGCCGCGGGCCCGCCGGGGGTGGAGGTCCCGGCGGACCCGGTCCGGAGGAAGGGTTCCGGACGGCCGGTCGGTTGGTCGTGGGGATCAGGTGAAGTTCACGTCACTGCACAGGTAGTAGACCTGGTCCATGTGGGAGGCCTGCCAGATCGTGAACACGACGTGGTGGCCGGACCTGCCCGAGGTGCTGACGTCGATGTAGGTGTCCAGCGCGGGCGGGCGGGAGCCGGTCTCCTCGACCAGTTCGAGGTCGTCCCAGCCCAGGGCCTGGGTGGTCGGGTCGAACCCCTGCTCGGTGACGTAGACGCGGAAGTAGTCCGCGCCGTGCTGGGCCTGGTCGTACAGGTGGAGGGTGAAGTCGTCGCCGACGTCGGTGGTCTGCCAGGGGCCGACCGCGTCCATCGAGTCGTAGCGGCCGCCCTCGGTGTTGCCACCGCTGCACAGGGTCCCGTTGGGGATCTGGCCCTGGTGGTCGCCGCCCACGTTGTTGCGGTACAGGCCGTTCCAGTTCCACATGGCGTTGGGGTTGTCCTGCCACGCCTGCCAGCACATGGGGTCTTCCTGCGCCATGTCCGGGTTGAGGTGGTCGCTGCCCCAGCGCTCCCAGCAGCCGTAGTTGCGGCTGGGGGGGGGGCCCG
>ANAW01000160.1:0-22947 GCA_000340945.1 Nocardiopsis synnemataformans DSM 44143
CGGGTTGAGGTGGTCGCTGCCCCAGCGCTCCCAGCAGCCGTAGTTGCGGCTGGCGGGGTCCACGATCGAGCCGTGCGCGGAGGCGGGGGCGGCCATCGTGGTCAGTGCGACCAGGGGCACGGAGGCCAGGACGAACGCGCGTGCGGCCCAGGTCCGGGGGGCGGTCCCGGTGCTCTCGTTGGTCTCGGTGGTTCGGGGGGTCGTGCTTTCCATTGCGTTCTCCATCGTTCTCGGCTTGGTCAGCCGATCGACGGGAGCGCTCCCACACCGCATGTTACCCCTCGGAGCCGAGTCGAAACAGAGCGCGGGGAAATCCCTGACGCGCCTTCCGGAGCGGGCGATCACCGTCCCCGGTGTCCCCCGACCGCCCTCCGGGAGGGGCGCCGACGCGCACCACCGCCGCCCAGCTGGCCGCCCGCCGCGCTCGGGCACGGAGACCGCGCCCCAGGTGACGCGGCCCCGGGGAGATCGCCGGCAGCGGTGACGGCGCCGGGCGCCACGGGCCCGCTGCCGCCGTCGGGCCCACCGCGACGCGTCGGGCCGGGCCAACGCCCGACCGCTGGACCGGGGGCACGTACCAGCCAGCCGACCTGGGCGGGGCCGCCCCCGGTGCGGTGGCGGGCGGCCTCCCCGCCGGGTACGCGGGGCCGCTGGTCCCGTTCTGGGTCGCGGCCGCCGCAGCGGGGCTGCTCGCCGTGTCCGCCCGGCGACCACTGGTTATTACTGACCGGTTGTGAATCAGGTCACCACCTGCGCATTTCCCTTATGTGAACCGCGTACCAGAAATACTCCGGTCATATGGTGTTTACATATCACCATTGGCGGGCTACCGTTCAGGAAAGCGTTCCGGGACCATAGCACTCAGCTGCGGAAACCCGGTAACGCCCTCGCACACTGTTCACATCCATCCCCCTACACCCCCCGCTCACCCCGACTGGGAGCGCTCCCACTCTTCTGGTCCTTTTCGCTCAGCTTTACCCCGGATCTAAGGCACGCGAATGCCGCGCTCACCTCCATAAACGCAGGGCTATTTCCGCACACCCCGTCTGCCGGGACCGAACTCCTCGGCCCGGCACTTCCGAAGGCTCCTTCTGGCAACTCGCTTCCATAAGGAAAGAAGAGATGAGCACACCCCCCCGTGCCATGAACCTACGTTCGTGGACACGACGCGGCCTGGCCGCGACCTCCGCCCTGGTGCTCGGCAGCACCCTGGCGGTCGCCTCCTCCGTCCCTGCCAACGCCGCGGCCGGTTGCGAGGTCGACTACCAACTCAACGACTGGGGCTCCGGCTTCACCGCGAACGTGGAGATCACCAACCTCGGCGACGCGGTCAACGGCTGGACCCTGGAATGGGACTTCGCCGGAAACCAGCAGATCACCAACTCCTGGAACGGCACCGTCTCCCAGAGCGGACAGAGCGTCTCGGTCACCAACGCCGGGCACAACGCCTCACTCTCCACCGACGGCACCGCCACCTTCGGCTTCCAGGGAAGCTACACCGGAAGCAACGAGGCGCCCACAGCCTTCGAACTCAACGGCGTGGCCTGTGAGGGCCTGGTCGACCCCGGACCCGACCCCGACCCGGACCCCGA
The DNA here is from genome assembly GCA_000340945.1 of Nocardiopsis synnemataformans DSM 44143. Classification (GTDB taxonomy): domain Bacteria; phylum Actinomycetota; class Actinomycetes; order Streptosporangiales; family Streptosporangiaceae; genus Nocardiopsis; species Nocardiopsis synnemataformans. The sequence goes on from ANAW01000160.1 coordinate 1,593, forward strand.
TCCCGACCCGGACCCGGATCCCGGCACGGGCGAGCGGGTCGACAACCCCTACGTGGGCGCCGACGTCTACGTCAACCCGATCTGGTCGGCCAACGCCGCCGCCGAGCCCGGCGGGGACGCGGTGGCCGACGAGCCCACCGGGGTGTGGCTGGACCGCATCAGCGCCATCGAGGGCAACGACAGCCCCACCACCGGCAGCATGGGCCTGCGCGACCACCTGGACGAGGCTTTGGAGCAGGCCGCGGGCGAACCCCTGGTGTTCCAGGTGGTCATCTACAACCTGCCCGGCCGTGACTGCGCCGCGCTGGCCTCCAACGGTGAGCTGGGCCCGGACGAGATCGACCGGTACAAGAACGACTACATCGACCCGATCGCCGACATCCTGGCCGACTACGAGGACACCGAGCTGCGGATCGTGACCACGGTCGAGATCGACTCGCTGCCCAACCTGGTCACCAACGTCTCCCCCCGCGAGACCGCGACCGAGAACTGCGACGAGATGCTGGCCAACGGCAACTACGTCGAGGGTGTGGGCTACGCCCTGGCCACCCTGGGCGACGTCGGCAACGTCTACAACTACGTCGACGCCGGCCACCACGGGTGGATCGGCTGGCAGGACAACTTCACCGCCTCGGCGGCGCTGTTCTACGAGGCGGCCAACGCCGCCGGCGCCACCCCGGCCGACGTGCACGGGTTCATCGCCAACACCGCGAACTACTCGGCGCTGGTGGAGGACAACTTCGCGATCGGCGAGACCATCGCCGGTACGCCGGTGCGCCAGTCGGACTGGGTGGACTGGAACCAGTTCACCGACGAGCTGTCCTACTCCCAGGCGCTGCGCGAGGAGCTGGTGGGCCAGGGCTTCGACTCCGGGATCGGCATGCTCATCGACACCTCCCGCAACGGTTGGGGCGGACCGGACCGTCCCGACGGGCCGGGGCCGACCACGGACGTGAACGCCTACGTGGACGGGGGCCGCTACGACCGCCGTATCCAGTCCGGGAACTGGTGCAACCAGTCCGGTGCGGGTCTGGGTGAGCGCCCCCAGGCCGAGCCGGAGCCGGGCATCGACGCCTACGTGTGGATGAAGCCGCCGGGTGAGTCCGACGGGTCCAGCGAGTTCATCGAGAACCCCGAGGGCAAGGGCTTCGACCGGATGTGCGACCCCACCTATGAGGGCAACCCGCGCAACGGCAACAACATGAGCGGCGCGCTGCCCAACGCGCCGATCTCGGGGCACTGGTTCTCCGCGCAGTTCCAGGAGCTGCTGGCCAACGCCTACCCGCCCATCCAGTAAGCACTCCCCGAACTCGGCTCCCTTCCGAGACAGGGCGCCCGTCCACCCCTGAGGGTGGGCGGGCGTCCGCCATGTGCGGGCCCTGGGATCATGGCCTGGGGCTCCGGGCGGCGGGGCCCGGACACGACCCCGGGGGGAAACGCGTGGCGGCACCGCTGGAGACCGACACCGTCGTGGTCGGACTGGGAGCCATGGGGGCGCAGGCCCTGTGGCGCCTGGCCCGGCGCGGCGTGGACGCGATCGGGGTCGAGCAGTTCACGCCCGGACACGACCGGGGCTCCAGCCACGGCGAGTCCCGCATCATCCGCACCGCCTACATGGAGGGCGCCGCCTACGTGCCGTTCGTGCGCTCGGCCTGGCGCGCGTGGTCGGAACTGGAGGAGGCCTCCGGGACCCGGCTCGTGGTGCGCACCGGCGCCCTGATGCTCGGCGCGCCGGACAGCCCCGCCGTGACCGGGTCGGTCGCCGCCGCCGAACACCACGGCCTCCCCCACCAGGTGCTCTCCCGCGAGCAGGTCGCCGAGCGCTTCCCCCAGCACGTGCTGCGCCCGGGTGAGGTGGGCGTCTTCGAGGAGGACGCCGGTGTGGTCCTGCCCGAGGCCGCGATCACGGCGGCCGTGCGGCTCGCGCGGGAGGCGGGCGCGCGGGTGCTCACCGGCGCCCGGGCGGCCCGCGTCGTCCCCGACCCGGACCGCCCCGGCGTGGTGGTCGGGGACACCGTCGTCCGGGCCCGCCGGGTGGTCGTCACCGCCGGATCCTGGCTGCCGCGGCTGGTGCCCGAGGTAGCGGAACTGGGCGGCGGCCTGCGGGTCGAGCGGCGGGTGCTGGGCTGGTTCCGCACCACGCGTGACCCGTCCCCGCACGCGCACGGGCCGGTGTTCGCCCGGGATGAGGACGACTGCACGTGGTACGGGTTCCCCAGCATGGACGGCGGCCGGACCGTCAAGATCGGCGTGCACGCCGAGGCCCCGGGGAACAGGGACGAGGGCGCCCAGTGGGGCGAGCCGGTCGACCCCGACGCCGGACCGCGGGAGCCCGACGCCGCCGACGCGCGGCGGCTCGGACGGCTGGCCGCAGGACTGCGCGGTGTGGCCCCGCTCCCCGAGCGCATGGCGTCGTGCATGTACACGATGACCCCCGACGAGCACTTCGTCATCGGACAGCGCCGCGAGCTGCCCGGACTGGTGCTGGCGGGGGGCTTCTCGGGGCACGGCTACAAGTTCGCCTCAGCGGTCGGCGAGGCCCTGGCCGACCTCGCCCAGCACGGGCGCACGGACCTGGCCGTGGACCTGTTCGACCCGCACCGCTGGGACTGAACGGAGCGGCTCGCGGGCGGTCGCGGGCTTTCCGGGGCGGGGGGCGACCGGCACACGCAGGCGTGCGATCATCGCTTCCACGCGCGGCGCGAGCGCGTCCTCCCTCCCCTCAGCCTCCTCCGGAAGGACCGCCATGAACAGTCCCACCGTCCCGCGCACCGCGCTCGTCACGGGCGCGTCGTCGGGGATCGGCGCCGCCGTGGCCGCCGAGTTCGTCCGCCGCGGCTACCGCGTGTACGGGACCAGCCGCGACCCCGGTGCGGTGGCCGAGCCGGTGCCGGGCGTGGAGTACCTGGCCCTGGACCTGGCCGACGGGGCGTCGGTCGAGGCGTGCGCGTCCGCGGCGGGTGGCGTGGACGTGCTGGTCAACAATGCCGGGGAGAGCCAGAGCGGGCCCTTCGAGGAGCTGCCGCCGGAGGCGGTGGAGCGGCTGTTCCGGATCAACGTGTTCGGCGCGGTGCGGCTCACCCAGCTGCTGCTGCCGGGGATGCGCGCCCGCGGGTACGGGCGCGTGGTGATGGTGGGCTCGATGCTGGCGAGCTTCCCGCTGGCCTACCGGTCCTCCTACGTGGCGTCCAAGGCGGCGCTCAAGGGTTTCGCGAACGCGCTGCGCCGCGAGGTGTCCCCGTACGGCGTGGGGGTGGCCACGGTCGAGCCGGGGTCGATCAACACCGGCATCAGCGAGCGGCGGACCCAGTACCTGCGGGAGGGGTCGCCGTTCGCGGCCGAGTACCGCACCATGCTCAGGGCGCTCAACGCCAACGAGGCCGCGGGGATCACGGCGGGGGCGGTGGCCCGGACGATCGTGCGCGCCGTCGAGGCGGACCCGCCCCGGCCGTTCTACGCGGTGGGCAGCAGCGCCCCGGTGGTCTTCGCACTGCGGCGGCTGTTCCCGCGCTCGGTCGTCCTGCGCGTGGTCGCCCGCAGGCACGGGCTGTAGCCGCGGGCGCGCCCGGGCGACCCTGGGGCCCGGGTGTCCTGGGCGTCCCGGCGCCCTTGGGGACCGGGCGTGCGGACCCGCCGTGTCCGAGGGGTTCCGGGTGGCGTGTCCCCGGTCCCGGATAGGTTGTCCCGACCATAGGACACCGCCCGCCCCGGACCCCTTCGGGGCGGGGTACAGCGACGGAGCCGCCGTGAGACAACAAGTCCACTTCATCACTCTGGCCACGGCCGACCTGGACGCCGCCCGCGCGTTCTACCGGGACGGGCTCGGCTGGGAACCGCTCATGGACGTCCCCGGGGAGATCGTCTTCTTCCAGGTCGCGCCGGGGCAGGTCCTGGGCCTGTTCGACGCGGAGAAGTTCGACCGCGACCTGGGGCGCCCGTCCGGCACGACCGGGGTGTCGGGGCTGACGCTGTCGCACAACGTCGACGGCCCCGAGGAGGTCGAGTGGACCGTGGAGGCCATGGCGCGTGCGGGCGCGCGGGTGCTCAAGACCCCGCAGCAGGGTGAGTTCGGCGGCATCTTCCACGCCCACGTGGAGGACCCCAACGGCGTGGTGTGGGAGATCGCGCACAACCCGGGCTGGCGCGTGGACGAGACCGGCCGGGTCGTGTTCGGCTGAGGCCCGGGCGTCCGCCGCGCCCATCGGAGCGGTGGCAGGCCCCGGCGGCGCCGGGCGGTCGGGGCGTCGGGGCCCGGCGCCCAGCCCGGTTCACGGTTCCAGGGGTCGCAGACGGATGTCGTGGCCCTCGGATTCGGCCGCCGCGAAGCGCAGCAGCCGCGCGCCCTCCTCGGTGACCGCCTCCTCCTCGGCCGGGGTGAGCGGTGCGAACAGCCGCACGTCCAGTACGGCGGGGCCGCCGCGCCGGGACCGCTCGATCCGCCACAGCCCGTGCACGAACCCGTCCACGGTCAGCGGCGACTCGACCACGAGGTGGGGGCGCTGGTGGTCGGCGACGATGCGGGAGCGGTCGTCGTAGGAGACGAGCACGTTGTCCAGCAGCGCCAGGAAGCGGACCGGCGCGGGCGTGTCGGGGTCGGGGCGGGGTGCGTCGGGCAGGTCGAACAGTTCCCGGCCGTCCCGGTCGCGCAGGATCCGCAGCCGCGGCCGCAGGCCCTCCACGACCGCGCGCATGCGGGTCATCCCGCTCCAGGCCTGGACGTCCTTGGCGGTGGCCGGGCCGAACGCGGCGAGGTAGCGCAGCACGAGGGTGTCCGGGGAGGGCTCGGCGGCCAGCGGCGCGCCGAGCCACTCCTCGGCGAGGGTGAAGGGTGTGGCGCCGCGCCGCCCCCACGTGCCGTCGGGCGGCGGGTGCAGCACGGGCAGGAGCCCCTGCACGGAACGGGCCAGGGCCACGGGGGCGCGTCCGGGCCAGCGCTCGGCCAGGGCCCGGCCCAGGTCGGGGCGGGCGAGTCCGCCGTCGGTGAGGAGCGCGCGTGCGGCGGAGGCCAGCTCGGCGGGGTCGACACCGGGCAGGTCCCGGCCGAAGGCGCCCTTCTGCCAGCGGGTCAGCATGGGGTGCAGGACCGGGCGCAGCCACAGGTAGTCGTCGGCGGTGACCAGGTGCTGGGTGCCGCGGAGGAGGGTGGCGCGCACGACGTCGCGGCTGTGCAGGAGTCCGGTGAGGTCGTCGATCCGAAAGTCCCGGACACGGGACCACAGGCCCACGTAGGGCGGTTCGGGGTCCTGCGCCTGGAGGCCGACGAGGCGGTGGACGACCTCGGCGGCGGTGTGGTCGGTGGTCCGGCCGAGGAGCAGTTGGCGGGACAGGGTCGCCCGGTTGAGGGCGCGGCGGTCGAGCACGGTCATGGACGCGACCCTAGGAGGGGTGGAGGTCATCCGCTGTCCTCCACTCGTCCGCTGGGAGCGGTCACCGCGTGCGGTCCGGCGAGCGGTCGGGGGCGCGGCAGCACAGGTCGGCGGGGAGGGGGGCGTGTGCACCGCAAGGGGCGGGGCGGCGCGGGCGGCGGCGGAGGTTGTCCTAGGTTGGGCGGGAGGACCGCAGACAACCGAGAGAGGTGCCGTGTGAGCAGCGTCGTCAAGTTCAACGTCCTGACCGTCCCCGAGGGCGCCGGGGCGACCCTGGAGGAGCGTTTCGCCAAGCGGGCCGGGCTCGTGGAGGACCAGCCCGGGTTCGAGGAGTTCCAGCTCCTGCGCCCGGTCGAGGGCACCGACAAGTACCTGGTGTACACCCGGTGGCGGTCCGAGGAGGACTTCCAGAACTGGGTGAGCGGCCAGGCCTTCCGCCAGGGGCACGCCCAGGCCGCCGCGGACGCCCAGAAGGAGGGCGCACCGGCCGGGCACGGCCACGGCCACGGGCAGGGCGGACCGGCCGCGACCAACAGCGAGATCTGGGGTTTCGAGGTCGTCCAGCGGGTCTCGGCCCAGTCCTGACCTCCGGGGCGGGTGTCCGCGCCCCGCGGCCCGGACGGGTCAGCGGGGCTTGCGGGCCTCGATGAGGAAGCGGGTCGTGGTGGCCGTGAACGACCCCTCGCGCTCGATGTGCTCGTGCATGTCCCGGAGCCGGTCCCGGTAGGCCTCCACGGTGAACCCGGGCACCATCCAGACCACCTTGCGCAGGAAGTACACGACCGCGCCGACGTCGAAGAACTCCGTGCGCAGCCGCTCCAGGCGCAGGTCGGTCACCTCCAGCCCGGCGGCCCGCGCCCCCTCGCGCGCCTGGTCCGGGTGGCGGGAGGCGCGCGCCTCCTCGGGCTGCGGCCCCAGGAAGAACTCCACCACCTCGAAGACGCTCGCCGGACCGACCTGCTGGGACAGGTAGGTTCCGCCCGGCGCCAGGACCCGGGCGATCTCCTCCCACCACACGGTCACCGGGTGGCGGGAGACCACCAGGTCGAAGGCGCCGTCCGCGAAGGGCAGCGGCGGCTCGTCCCCGTCGGCGACCACCGCCACCCCCAGCGGGTGGAGCAGCCGGGTGGCCTCGGCGATGTTGGGCGGCCAGGACTCCGTCGCCACGGTCAGGCGCGGGCGCTCGGGGATCCCCGCCAGTACCTCGCCGCCGCCGGTCTGGATGTCGAGCGCGGCGCTCGCGCGGGCCATGTGCCCGGCCATGGTGCGCTGGTAGCCCCAGGAGGGGCGCTGTTCCGTGGCCCGCCCCTCCAGCCAGGAGAAGTCCCAGCCCTGCGTCGGCTCCGCGTCGGCCTCGGCGACGAGTGCGTCGAAATCGCGTCCCATGGCGGCATCCTCCCCCGGGCGCCGCGGCCGGGTCCAGCGGTTTTCCCTCCCCCGGGCGACGGCGCGGGTCCGGCGGCGCGCGAGGATGGTGAACCATGAGAACCCTTGTCCGTCGTGTCGGCCTCGTGGCCCCCGCGCCCGCCGTCGCGGCCGGTCTGGTCGCCGTGCTGGTCGGGGTGACCAGTTCGGCGGCGATCGTGTTCACCGCCGCCGAGGCCGCCGGTGCCTCCTCCGGACAGATCGCGTCGTGGATGCTGGCCCTGGGCGTGGGCATGGCCGTGACCTGTGTGGGGCTGTCCCTGCGCCACCGGGCCCCGGTGGTGACCGCCTGGTCCACGCCCGGCGCCGCGCTGCTGGCGGTGGGGCTGGACGGGGTGACGATGGCGCAGGCGGTGGGGGCGTTCCTGTTCTCGGCCGCGCTGATCACCCTGAGCGGCGTCACCGGGTGGTTCGAGAGGGTCATGGACCGCGTGCCGGTGCCGCTCGCGGCGGGGCTGCTGGCCGGGGTGCTGCTCCAGTTCGGCATGGGGCTGTTCACGAGCATGGAGGACGACTTCGCGGTCGTGTTCGCCATGTTCGCGGCGTACCTGCTGTGCCGCCGGTGGCTGCCGCGCTACGCGGTCATCCTGTCCCTGGTCGCGGGCGGTGTCGCCGCGGCGCTGCGCGGAACCCTGGACCTGGGCGGGGTGTCCCCGTCGCTGGCCCGGCCGGTGTTCGTGGCGCCCGAGTTCTCCTGGCAGGTGCTGGTGAGCGTGGGGCTGCCGCTGTTCGTGGTGACCATGGCCTCGCAGAACCTGCCGGGAGTGGCGGTGCTGCGGGGCGACGGCTACCGGGTGCCGATCTCGCCGGTGATCGGGTGGACCGGGGCGACCAACCTGGTGCTGGCGCCGTTCGGGTGCTTCGGGATGAACCTGGCGGCGATCACCGCGGCCATCTGCACGGGGCCGCAGGCGCACCCCGACCGCGAGCGCCGTTACCTGGCCGGGGTGTGGGCGGGGGTCTTCTACCTGTGCGTGGGGGTCTTCGGTGCGACGGTGGCTTCGCTGCTGGCCGCGCTGCCGCCGCCGCTGATCCTGGGGATCGCCGGGCTGGGCCTGCTCGGAACGATCGGGGGATCGCTGGCGTCCGCGCTGGGGGACGAGCGCTCCCGGGAGGCCGCGGTGGTGACTTTCCTGGCGACGGCGTCGGGGTTCACCCTGTTCGGTGTGGGCTCGGCCTTCTGGGGTCTGCTGGCGGGAGCGTTGACGCTGGCGGTGACCCGTTCCTGGCGCCGGTCCCGGAGCGCGGGTCCGGGCGACGGCGCCGAGCAGGACGCCGGAGACGTACGGGAGGCCGACGAGACCGCGGATGCTGCGGAGGCCGGGGATGCTGCGGAGACCGCCCAGGAGAACACCGGCGGGGCCCAGCAGGCGACCGGGATCCAGGCGGCCGGAACACGGACGGCCGACGGGACGCACGAGACAGGCGAGGCTGTGGAGACCGGGGAACACGGAAGGACCACCGCGACGCAGGAGCCCGGTGATCCCGGCGCGGGCAGCCGGGTGACTCGCGGTTAAAAGGGGTTGTCCCGGCGACCGGGACACGGCTATAACAGTCGCGGCCCCGACCACAGCGGAACCGGGGCCTCGACGACGAGAGGAGGCGGAGCCGTGTTCACCGCAACCACCGCGCTCGCGCCCTCCCGGGGCAGCCTCGACAGCTGACTCCCCGGAGCGGCCGGGCGCACGCACCGAAGGTGTCGCCTTGACCGTGCATGACCTGACCATCCGTACGATCACCGGACCCGGGGAGCTCGACCTCTTCAACCGGATCCCCTACCCCCAGAACCTCGAGTTCGCCGACGACCTCGCCCAGGGGCGCCGACGCCCCTCGTGGATGTGGGTCGCCCTGGACGGCGACCGCCTCCTGGCCCGCCTTTCCTGGTGGTGCCGGAGCAGTGACACCTCTCCCCTGCTGCTGGACGTCCTGGACGTGGACGACACGGCCGGGGACGTCGACCGCACGGGGGTCCTCGAACACCTGCTGCGCACCGCCTCGGCGGCGACCCTGCCCGAAGGCGGGACCCCGCCCGAGTACCTGCGCATCGTCCCCGCCGACTGGCGCGAGGACACCGACAAGCGCCGGGCCGTGCAGGAACGCGTGGCCGCCGTCGAACGCACCGGCGGATCTCTCCTGGTGGAGCGCCTGTGCTTCGAGTGGACGCCCGACGTCCCGGCGCCGGGGCCGGGCGACCGCCTCCGGTTCCGACCGGTCCGGGACGAGGAGGAGATCATCGGTCTGATGGTCCGGGCCCTGGAGGGGACCCTGGACGCCCACGACCGCGCCGACCTCGCGCACACCACGGCGGAGCAGGTGGCCGCCGACAACTGGAACGAGGAGTTCGTCCAATACACGACGCCGCGCTCCTGGTGGCGGATCGCGACGCTGCCGGACGGCGAACCGGTCGGCTTCGTCCTGCCCGCGCGCAACGACTACCACCCGATCATCGGCTACATCGCGGTGCTGCCCGAGCACCGCGGCAACGGGTACATCGATGACATCCTCGCCGAGGGCACCCGCGTCCTGGCTCAGGAGGGTGTGGACCGCATCCGCGCCGCCACCGACCTGGGCAACGTCCCGATGGCGCGGGCCTTCCAACGGGCGGGGTACCCCACGCTCAGCGGGATCGTCAACATGACCTGGTAGGAACAGAACCGGCTGGCCGCGGTCGACACCGTCCGCGTTGTGGCTCCGACACCGTCCGCGTCGTGGTTCTGGCCCGGGGCCGGACCACAGCGCAGCGGTGTGCGAGCCCGGTCCGGGTCCCGGAACCCGCCGTTGGTCCGGGGCCCGGACCGCGGCGCGAGGGCTCAGGCCGTGGCGATCATCCGTCCGGCCTCGGCGACCGCCGTGCTCAGGTCCTGGGGGTCGGCGGTCATTCCGGCGACCACGAAGTCGATCTCCTCCAAACCCGCCATGGACAGCAGCGCCTTGTCGTTGGTGACCCAGACCCCGCGCTCGGCCAGGACCGCGTGCGCGGCCTGCGAGGCGGCCTGGGCCAGGAGGCCCGCGGTCTGGGCGACCCGGCCGTAGGGGGCGTGGTTGTGCTGGGCGTAGGACAGGGTGGCCGCGGCCGTGCCCCGCCAGACGGGCGGTGCGCTCCTGCGCAGCGCCTCGGGGTAGTCGGGCCGGGGCAGGTCCCCGACGAGGACCTGGCCGATGGCGAGTTCGGCGACGACCAGGTAGGTGGGGATACCGGCCAGGTGGAACATGAGCGGTTCCACCTGGAAGCGTCCCTGCCGCGCCTCGGCGAGCTGGTGCTCGACCACGCCCAGGTCGCGGTAGTGCACGTCCACCGCCCGGCCGTCGACCCGCAGCCAGGCACCGCCGTTGAAGACACCGCCTCCCCAGCCGCCGACCTCCGACACCTCCCCCTCCCAGCCGAGGTCCCGCAGCGACTGCGGGGCGAAGTCGCCCCGGTAGTAGACCGCCAGGTCCCAGTCGCTGTCGGGGCGGTGGGTGCCCTGGGCCCGGGAGCCGCCGAGGGTGACCGCCTCGACGGCCGGAAGGGCGGCGAGCCGGTCGGCGGTGGCGGACAGGAAGGTCGCGTCGTCATGTGCGGAGGTGGACATGGTGACCATCATTGCGGACGGCGTATACCGTCCGCGATGAGGTTTCCATCGAGCCGGTGACCAGCAGAGGCATCGGCCTCTCCGGTCGCGCCGAGCGTTCCCGGCTGCCCGGCCGTCTCCGCACCGGTACCCACCGGACGGAGGCAGCGACCGCGCCGAGCGTTCCCGAACGCCCAGCCGCCTCCGCGCCGACACCCACCGGAGGCCACCCCCGCGCAGGGCGTGTGCCACGCGTTTCGGGCCGCTCAGGCCGCGCCGAGCGCTGTGGGCCGTCCGGTCATCTCCGCGCCGGTTCGGCCTCCGGCTGCTCCGCCCGGACGGTTCTGTAGATTCCCCACCGCAGGAGGCGCTCGGCCGGGCCCCGGATCCCCGCACGGTGCATGAGGTCGGCCAGGACCACGGTGGCCAACCAGACGGCGACGCCGACCAGGACGGCGGCGGTCCCGGACATCCGTGGCGCCAGGTCGAGAGCGTAGGGCGCGAACAGCACCATCCAGCCCACCGACTGCAACAGGTAGCAGGTCATGGAGCGCTGACCGGTGGCGACCAGGGCCCGCACGACGGGTCCGCGGCGGGTGCCGAAGCGGACCGCGACCAGCGCGATGAGCGCGGCGTAGCCGAAGCCGCCCGCGTAGCCGGACAGGACGTGCAGCCAGCCCGCACCGGCCTTGAGCACGAACTCGGGGGCCCACAGCTGGGTGGCCACCAGGGCCTGCGGCAGTCCGCCGACCACGGCCACCGGGATGCCGATGAGGGCGACGCGGCGCAGCAGCCCGAGGTGGAGCTCGGGCTGTTCCATGACGCGGCGGCGGGCCGCCCAGACTCCGACGAGGAAGGGGAACACCGAGCACGCCACGAGCATCGGGGTCATGACGGGCCAGGTGAACAGGCGGGTGACCGTGTCGGCCAGCGGGTCCTGGGTGAGGACCCCGCCCGCCTCGGGGTCGGAGAGGGGGAGGCTGTTCATGACCGCGTAGAACAGCGAGCCCAGGGAGGCCCAGGTGAGGGCGTGGGCGAGCAGGCGCCGGTCACCGGCGTGCAGCAGTCCCGCGAACAGCAGGGCGATGAGCCCGTAGACCGAGACGATGTCGCCGAAGAAGAGCAGGAGCGTGTGCACGAGCCCGATCAGCACCATCCAACGGCCGCGGCGGCGCACCAGCGAGCGCACCCACGGCTCCGGACGCCCCTCGGCGGTGCGGCGCAGGTGGATCCAGGCGAGTCCGTAGCCGAACAGCGCCGCGAACATGGGGTACCCGCGCGCCTCGGCGAACAGCGCCAGCAGGGCGGCGGAGGCGGTGTCGAGGAGGCCGCCCGTGGCGGAGCCCTGTCCCGCGGTGGCCATCACCCAGAGGATGTGCGCGTGCACGACGGCGATGACCAGCAGCATCACCCCGCGCGCCAGGTCGGGGGCCAGGGAGCGCCGGTCGAGTGCCACACCCCCGGTCGAAGGCGGCGGAGAAGGGGGAAGAGACATACTGAACTCCGTTCACGCGGAAGGGAACAGCATTGGATACGGGCCCGTATCCAATTCCCTCCCTAAGATACGGCATCGTCGCTTAGTTGGGAAGAGCATGGTTGACCGGGAGCGGCCGCGGGCCGACGACGACGCGCCGGAGACGGCGCGGGACGCACGGGAGGAGGCGCCCCGGCCCACGCGCAGACGCGGGCAGGAGCTGCTCGACGCCATCCACGAGGCGGTCATCCTGGAGGCCGCGGACGTCGGTGTCGCCCGCCTGTCCATGGAGGGGGTCGCCCGCCGGGCGGGCACGGCCAAGACCTCGCTGTACCGGCGCTGGCCCACGCCGGGGGACATCCTGCTGGACGCGATGTACCACACCTACCCGCAGGAGGAGCCCGCGCCGGGCGCCGACGACCTGCGCGGGGACCTCGTCGGGGCCCTCACGCTCCTGCGCGACACGATGAGCCGGTCCCTGGGGCAGGCGATGTTCTCCGTGGTCGCCGAGGCCAGGCACCACCCCGAGCTCTACGACCGGTTCGTGCGCGAGGTCTTCGACTCCCGCGGGGGGCGCTTCACCCGTACCGTCCTCCAGCACTACGCCGACCACGGCAGGGTCGACCCCTCCCGCGTCACCTCGGTCACCGTCGACATCGGTGAGGCCATGCTCATCAAGTACGCCATGGACCACCAGGGGCCGCCCGACGAGGGGTACGTGGAGCGGATCGTGGACGAGGTGATCCTGCCCGCCCTCGGCCTGGACCCGCGCGCCCCCTCCCCCGCCGCTCCGGAGGGGGAGCGTTCCCCCGCCTCCTCCGGCGGTTAGCGCACGCGGCGGTCCTCCCGGCGTCGGACGCGGACCCCCGACGCCCTCGGCCGTCCGCCCGGCAGGTCACCGGAACCGCCCGCCGCGGACCCCCGCCCCCGGAGCCCCGCGGGCGGGGCGGCGCATCGCCGGTCGCGCGGGTCGACGCCGGGAACGGGGTCGCCGGAGCCCCGCGGGCGGGGCGCGTCGCCGTCAGCGGGCCGGGACCGGACGCCCTGTGCACCACGCCGCGGACCGCCGGAACCCGGGCGGGCGGCGGGGCCAGGGCGTGGCCGGTGGATACCGCCCGGGCCGTAAACCGCTGGGAACCGGGCGGGCGGCGGGGCTAGGGTGCGGGGCATGCGCATCCCTCCGTCCGTGGACGCCGCCCGCGTCGAGGAACTCGACGCGGGACTCTCCGGGGCCCGCGTGGCCCGGCTGTTCGACGCCCATGACCGGCCCTTCGCGGTGCTCAAGTCGGTGGACGCCGACCGCGCCGACCTGGTGGACGAACTCCTGGGCCAGGAACGGCGCCTGCGATGGCTGGCCGGGCGGGGACTGCCGGTGCCGCGCGTGCTGGACTCGGGCGCCTGGGCGGGACTGCGCTGGCTGACCATGAGCCACCTGGACGGGCGCGCCGCCCACGAGCCCTGGCCCGCCGGGGACCGGCCACGGGTGCTCGACCTGCTCGCCCGGGCCGCCCGTGCGCTGCACACCGCTCCGGCCGCGGGGTGCCCCTTCGACATGACGCTGCCCGCCCAGCTCGAACGGGCGCGGGAGCGGGTCGGCTCCGGGCTGGTGGAACGCTCCTGGGCCGCCGCGGGCAAGGAGGGTCCGCCCCCCGCCGAGGTGCTCTCCGAGCTGGCCGCTCTGGCGCGCGCCCTGGGACCCGGGCGGACCGCGCTGGTGCACGGCGACTACTGCCTGCCCAACGTGCTGCTCGACACCGGCTCCGTGCGCGGCGGGGCGGAGCGCACGCGCCGGGCCGCGCGCGGGGGCCGAAGCGCCGCTCGCCCGGACGGCTCCCCGCCCGCCGGGGACGGCTGGGCTCTGGTGGACCTGGGCCGGGCCGGACTGGGGGACCCGCACGCGGATCTGACCGACATGGTGGGCAGTCTGCTCAGTCCGATGAACCCGCAGTTCGGGCCGCGGGACGTCGAACGCTTCCTGGACTCCTACGGGCGGGACGGCGTCGACCCCGAGCGGCTGCGGCTGTGCGCCGGGGTCAACTCCTTCTTCTGGCCCGTGTGAGGGCCCCGGCCGGAGCGGCCGGGGCCCATGACGGCGCCGTGCCCTCCCCCCTACCGGGGAACGCCGTCACCGTTGCCGTTGCCGTGGTCCCCGTTGCGCTCACCGGCGCGGGCCCCGGCCTCGCCCAGGCGCCGTTGCCGCTGCCGGATCCTGCGCGCCCTGGTGGCCAGCGGCGCCTTGCGTTCGCGTTGCAGGCCCGACCCCTCCGCGAACTCGGCGTGCAGCGAGCGCACGAGCCCCACCATCATGAAGAAGCCGATCACGAAGAAGGGCAGCCCGAACACGATGATCGTCTGTTGCAGGGCGTCCAGGCCGCCCACACCGGAGGCGGTGAGCACGGTCGCGGCGACGACCCCCTCGGTGATCCCCCAGAACACCCGCTGACGGGTGGGGTTGTCGCTCTTGCCGGAGCAGAGCATGTCCACCACCAGGGAGGCCGAGTCCGAGGAGGTGGTGAAGAAGATGATCACGATGAGGATGGCCACCACCGACACGACCGTGGTCAGCGGGAAGTGCTCCAGGAAGGCGAAGAGGGAGCCCGGGATGTCCTCCTGCGTGACCACCTCGTCCACCAGTCCGCCGCCCTGGTTGCGCTCGATGTCGAAGGCCGACAGACCGAACACGCTGAACCACACGACGCTGAACGCGGTGGGCGCGGCCAGCACGCCGAGGATGAACTCCCGGATGGTTCGGCCCCTGGAGATACGGGCGATGAAGATGCCGACGAACGGCGACCAGGTGATGGTCCAGGCCCAGTAGAAGACGGTCCAGGAGCCCTGCCACCCGGTGTTGGCGAAGGTGTCGTTCCAGAACGACAGCGGGACCAGCATCTCCAGGTAGACGCCCGTGGTCTCGATGATCCCCTTGGCCAGGAACAGCGTCGACCCGGCGAGGAACACGAAGACCAGCAGCGCCACGGCCATGTAGATGTTGATCGTGGACAGCCACTTGATGCCGACGTCGAGGCCGGTGGCCACGGAGATCACGGCGATGGTCGTGACGATCGCGATGAGGATCAGCTGGCTGACGCGGCTCTCCTCCAGGCCGAACAGGGTGTTGAGGCCGCTGTTGATCTGGAGGGTGCCCAGGCCGATGGTGACGGCGACGCCGAACAGCGTGCCCAGGACCGCGATGATGTCGATGGTCCGCCCGATGGGGCCGTTGATCCGGTCCCCGAGGAAGGGGTGGAAGACCGAGCTGACGCGGAAGGGCAGGCCCTTGCGGTACACGAAGTAGGCGAAGGCGAGCCCGGGCAGGCAGAAGATCGTCCAGGTGTGGAGGCCGAAGTGGTAGAGCGTGAAGCCCATCGCCTCCTCGGCCGCCTCGATGGTCTGCGGATCGACGCCCGAACGCGGAGGATCGGCGTAGTGGCTGATGGGTTCGGCCACGCCCCAGAACATCAGGATGCTGCCGATACCGGCGGCGAACAGCATGGCGAACCAGACGGAGTTGCTGTAGTCGGGCGTGCTCTCCGGTGGTCCCAGGCGCACGCGCCCGAACCTGCTGAACGCGATCCAGATCAGGAAGATGAGGAAGGTGGTCACACCGAGGATGTAGAGCCATCCGAGGTTGGTGAGGATCCAGCCGGAGGTGGCTCCGAAGACGGCGTCCACCGTGTCGGTGAAGAAGATCGCGGACACCACGAAAACGATGGTCAACGCGGCGGACACGAAGAAGATCGCCGGGTTCGTCTCGAGCCCCAGCTTTTGCGCCAGCTTTTCGAACATGCCGATTGCTTTCTGGTGATTCGGGGACGTTCGTCGAGGGACAAGGGCCCGTCAGCCCGCACCGGCCTCGGGCAAGGATACGTCCTTGGGGGCGGGGTTCCCTGTTTATCCTTCCTTTTGGGGAGAGTCGGGAACGTCCTTACCCGCCACCATTAGCAGCACACCGAAAACTCGCTGTTTAAATATGCCAAAAGCCACATAAGGCATGTTCTTGCAGGGTTGTGTACACTACGCGCCCTTTCGCGCGGGTACGTCACAGCTCGTCACCTTCCCCGGGAACCGCGGGGAGGAGGCTGGGGATCCGCGGAGAAGAAGCCGGGCGGCGTCCGCGACCACGCGTCGCACCGCGCCCCGCCCGGAGGCGGTCGGGTGCCGGGGCGAAGGGGCGGGCTCTCCCGCGGGATCCGTCCCCGCGCGGAGGGCTCAGGCGTCGAGTTCGCCCAGCAGCTCGCGCACCCGCTCCGGCTGCTCGTACAGCGACAGGTGCCCCGCGCCCTCGATGGTGTGGACGTCGGCGTCCAGGAAGCGGCGGGCCGGTCCGTGCAGGCGCGCGGGCGAGAAGAAGGGGTCGTGCGATCCGGTCGCGACGGCGACCGGGGTGTCGGACCAGGCGCGGAAGTGCTCCGCCTGCAACGGGCTCGGGGTGGATCCCGCGCGGCAGTACCGGGCCACCAGGGTCAGCCACTCGGCCTCGGCCCGGTGCTTCTCGCACTCGGTGGAGGGGCCGCTGAGGAACTCCACCAGGCGTCCGCTGGTCTGCTCGTTGGGGTGGATCATCCACGGCAGGGTGGCGCGCATCGACTCCGAGCTGACCCCGGCCGCGGTCAGTCCGGCCGGGTTGAGCAGCAGGATCCCGGCGACCAGCGGGGAGGGCGTGGAGGCGAGCGCGATGGCGGCGCCGCGCGAGTGCCCCAGCACGAGGACGGGCCGGTCGGTGATCTGGGGCAGGAGCTCGTCGAGCCACGCGCCGTAGGTCTCGATCCTGGCGCCGCCGACCCTCTGGCTGCAGCTCAGGCCCGGCTGTCCGGGCAGGTCGACCAGCAGCACCGGCCGGTCCGCGGACAGGGCGCGGGCCGCGGGCACCGTGGCGGCCGCGTTGAAGTTGGTGCCCGAGAGCACCAGCACCGGGGTGCCGGGGCCGCCCGCGGAGCGGAAGGCCTGCGTGTTGCCCAGACGGGTCTCCACGGGCGGGAGGGGTCCGAGTTCGGGCCACTGGCTCAGGGCTTTGTGGCACCACGCGTGCACGGAGCGCTCGGCGTTGTCGGAGCGGTACACGCGTGCGGTGCGGTGCGGGACGACGGTCATGATCTGCTTCGCCTAAGAGGAGACTGGACGCCGTCCTTGCTTGTCGGCGCGCCAAGAGAGGACTGTACGCCTCCGTTCGGCACCACGCCACTCGGGGACGCCGGGAGTGTCCGAACAGACACGCGAAAGAGATCCGTGTCCGGCACGGGATGTCCTCTGTTGAGTTCTTCGCCCTGGTGTGAGGGCGTTCGTCCACCCGTTCCCGGCGCTGCCCGGCCTCGGCCTCCCGCCCCCGCGGGGGTGTTCCCGGACCGGGTGCCGGCCCGGGAACACGGTGGTCAGCCGACCGTGGCGGGGTCCGAGCCGATCCGGCCGCCCCGGTCGAGCGCCGAGACCCTGTCCATGTCCTCGGCGGACAGCTCGAAGCCGAACACGTCGAAGTTCTCCCGGATCCGGGACGGGGTCACGGACTTGGGGATCACGACGTTGCCGAGCTGGAGGTGCCAGCGCAGCACGATCTGCGCGGCGGACCTGCCGTGCTTCTCGCCGAGGGCGATCAGCTCCGGGTCCTCCAGCAGCCCCTTGCCCTGGCCCAGCGGGCTCCAGGCCTCGGTGAGGAGGCCGTGGCGGGCGTTGACAGCCCGCATGGCCTCCTGCGAGAAGTGGGGGTGCAGCTCGATCTGGTTGAGGACCGGGACGACCTCGGTCTCCGCGACCAGGCGGTCCAGGGTCTGCTCGGTGAAGTTGGACACGCCGATGGACCTGGCGCGGCCCTCGGAGTGGATGCGCTCCAGCGCCTTCCAGGTCTCGACGTAGGCGTCCTGCCTGGGGCAGGGCCAGTGGATCAGGTACAGGTCGACATAGTCCAGGCCGAGGCGGTCCAGGCTGGCGTCGAAGGCCTTGAGGGCGCTGTCGTAGCCCTGCTCGTCGTTCCACAGCTTGGTGGTGACGAACAGCTCCTCGCGGGCGACGCCCGACTCGGCCAGGGCCCGGCCCGTGCCCCGCTCGTTGTCGTAGATCCTGGCGGTGTCGATGCTGCGGTACCCGGTCTCCAGGGCGGTCGCGACGGCGGCCTGGGCCTCGTCGTCGGGAACCTGCCAGACGCCGAACCCGAGTTGGGGCATGGTGAGGCCGTTGTTCAGCGTGACGTGCTGCATGAGCGCCCTTCCGTCGTGGCGGACTCGTTGGTGTTCGTGGGGGTGCTCCCCCATGGTGGCGACCTGGAGTGCACTCCAGGCAAGCGGTTCAGGGTGTGAGGTGGACCAGCATCTTGCCGGTGTTGGCGCCCTGCATCATGCCGAGGAAGGCCCGCACGGCGTTGTCGATGCCGTCGACGACGGTCTGCTCGGTGCGCAGCCTGCCGTCGACGATCCACTCGGAGGCGCGCTCGGCGTACTCCTTCATCAGGTGGCCGTGGTCGCCGGCGATGAACCCGCGCAGGGTGAGGCGCTTGCCGACGGCCAGGAAGAGGTTGTCGGGGCCGGGCGCGGGCTTGGTGGCGTTGTACTGGGAGATCGCGCCGCACAGGGCGATCCGGCCGTGGTTGCGCATCGCGGCGATGGCGGCCCGCAGGTGGTCGCCTCCGACGTTGTCGAAGTAGACGTCGATCCCCTCGGGCGCGGCCTCGGCGAGCTGCTCCTCCAGACGGCCCTCGCGGTAGTCGATGGCGGCGTCGAAGCCGAAGTCCTCCAGGAGGCGGCGCTTCTTCTCCGGGCCGCCCGCGGAACCGACCACCCGGGACGCGCCCAGCTGGCGGGCGATCTGGCCGGCGGCGGATCCGACCGCGCCCGCGGCGCCGGAGACGAACACCACGTCGCCCTCGCGCACCGGGGCGATCTCGGTCAGGCCCGCGTAGGCGGTGAGGCCGACCATGCCCAGTACGCCGAGGTAGGCCTCGACGGGCGCCAGCGAGGCGTCCACCGCGCGCACGGACTCCGCGGGCAGCAGCGCGTACTCGCGCCATCCGGCCGCGTGCAGGACGGTGGTGCCCACGGGGACGTCGTCGCTGCCCGAGGCGGTGACCACGCCCACCGCGCCGCCGTCCATCGGCTCACCGAGCCGGAACGGGGGGACGTAGGACTTGACGTCGTTCATGCGGCCGCGCATGTACGGGTCCACGGACATCCAGTCGTTGCGCACCAGGACCTGTCCGGGCCCCGGGTCGGCGACGGTGGTCTCCACGAGGGAGAAGTCGGCGGGCTCGGGCTCGCCGACGGGACGGGCCACCAAGTGGACCTCCCTGCTGGTGACGGACATGACGCGACCTCCGTGACTTCGCTGGGTATTGGCGCGGTGACCCGCGGACCGAACCGACACTAGTCCGGTAACCCATTCACTCACCAATAAAATCGGCGAAGTGAGCTATAGGAATGTCAATGGTTCGGGCACGGCGGCCGACCCGCGGTCCGGCGGACCGCTCGATCTCCAGCAGTTGAGGACCTTCCTGGCGGTACACCGGTCGGGGTCCTTCACCGCCGCCGCGCAGCTGCTGCGGCTGTCGCAGCCCACGGTCACCACCCAGATCCGTTCCCTGGAGCGGCGCCTCGGACACCCCCTCTTCGAGCGGCTGCCCCGCGGGGTGGCCCCGACCAGCGAGGCCAACGACCTGGCCGCGCGCGTGGCCGAGCCCCTGGACGCGCTGGAGGTGGTGGCCGGGCGCGACGGGGACGGCGCGTCCGCGTCGCCCGCGCCGCTGCGCGTGGCGGGCCCCGCCGAGGCGCTGCACGCGCTGGTGCTGCCCGCGCTCGCGCCCCTGGTGGAGGGCGGCGTGCGGCTGCGTGTACGCACCGGTCCGGCCGAGGAGCTGCTGGAGGAGCTGCGCCGGGACAGGCACGACCTGGTGGTGTCCGCGGTGCGCCCGCGCGGGCGGACCCTGGTCGCCGAGCCCCTCGTGGACGAGGAGTTCGTGCTGGTGGCGTCGCCGTCGTGGGCGGACCGGATCGGCCGCGACCGGCTTCTCCGCCAGGGCGCCTCCGCGCTGTGCGCGGTCCCGCTGGTGGCCTACGACGACGAGCTGCCGGGTCTGCGCCGCTACTGGCGGCACGTGTTCGGGGTGCGGCTGACGTGTGCCCCCGCGGTCACCGTGCCCGACCTGCGCGGGGTGATGTCGGCCGTCACGGCGGGTGCGGGGGTGACGGTGCTGCCGCGCCACCTGTGCCGGGAGGCGCTGGCCGAGGGGCGCCTGGTGGCGCTGCTGGACCCGGAGGAACCGCCGGTCACCACGCTGTACCTGGTGCGGCGCCCGGGGGTGGCGGACAACCCGCGCCTGGAGGAGGTGTACCGGCACCTGGTGTCGGCCGCCCGCGCCTGCTGAGGGGAGTGGCCGGGGATCGGCGGCGCTGTTGCCCCGAACCTCCGCCGCGGTGGTGTAGTCCTACCCGTGAACGGCGGGCGGCGGCGTCCGCTCCGGGCGGGAGGACGGCGATGGAACGGGTGCGGGTACCGGGAAGCGGCACGGAACCGGCGGACGGCGGGGCCTCCGTGGCCCGGCGCCGCTCCCCCGCGGTGACCGTCCTGGTCGCGCTGGCCGCCGCGGGGCTCGCGGTGTTCGCCCTGCTGCGGGTCCTCGGTCTGGAACGGGGGTGGCCCCTGGTGCCCGCACTGGCCTTCACCCCCTACATGCTGGCCGCCGCACCGCTGGCGGCGGCGGTGGCCGGGCTGCTGCGGCGCTGGAAGTCCATGGCGGTCCTGACCGCGGTGACGCTGGCGCTGGCCGCCGTGGTCGTTCCCCGCACGGTGCCGTTCGGCGTGACCTCGGCGGGTGGTCCGGTCGTGCGGGTCATGACCCTGAACATGCTCGGCGGCGGCGCCGACGTGGCGGAGGTGGTGTCGCTGGTGCGCGACCGGGAGGTGGACGTGCTCACCCTCCAGGAGGTCACCCCCGACCTGGTGCGCGAGCTGACCGCCGCCGGGCTGGACGACCTCCTGCCGCACGCGGTCGACCGCTCCGACCCCCGGGGCGTGCACGGAAGCACCATCCACTCGGCCTTCCCCCTCACCGACACCGGCGGGGTGGAGGCGGGCCGCGACACCTTCGCGATGCCGACCGCCCTCGTGCGGCTGCCCGGGGACGGCGACGGGGACGGGGAGGAGGACGTCCTGGAGGTGACGTCGGTGCACGTCCCGCCGCCGCTGACCCCCGCGTACACCGGCGCCTGGCGCCGGGAGCTGGAGGGCCTGGCCGAGGCGGGCGGCCCGGACACGATGCGGGTCCTGGCCGGGGACTTCAACGCCACGCTCGACCACGCGGCGATGCGCGGGCTCCTGGACGCGGGGTACCTGAGCTCGGCCGCGGTCCTGGGCGAGGGGCTGGAGCCCACGTGGCCGGTGGGGCGGGCCGTACCGGGCGTCGTCATCGACCACGTCCTGGTGCACCCCCGGATGGGCGTCGACCACCTAGAGGTCGTGGAGGTGACCGGCACCGACCACAGGGCGGTGTTGGTCGAGGTGTCCCTGCCCTCGCCCCGCTAGGCGTTCCGGCGTTCCGGCGTTCCGGCGTTCCGGCGTTC
>ANAW01000161.1:0-649 GCA_000340945.1 Nocardiopsis synnemataformans DSM 44143
GGGACGGTACGGGGGCACCCGGCCCCTCCTTGGCCCCCACCCCGGTGGCACGGTCTACCGTCGTTCCATGAGCGAGCTGACCGAACCGATCACGGGGACTCCCCTCCAGGTGGTCCTGCCCGACGAGTCCACGGAGATGTCCCCGAGGACCCTCGTCGAACTGGGCGTCCGCGCCGAGGAGCTGGGCGTGGACGCGGTGTGGCTGCCGGACCACCTGCTGCCGCCCGCGCCGTACGGCAGCACGTTCGGCGGCGTGTACGAGCCGCTGGTGACCCTGGCCCACCTGGCGGCCCGGACCCGGCGGATCCGGCTGGGCACGTCGGTGCTGGTGGCGCCGATGCGCGACCCGTTCGTCCTGGCGAAGCAGGTGGCGACCCTGGACGCCCTGTCCGAGGGGCGCTTCGTCCTGGGCGTGGGGACCGGCTGGTCGCGCGAGGAGTTCGAGGCCGTGGGTTCGGACTTCGCCACGCGCGGCCCCAGGACGGACGAGACGCTGCGGCTGCTGCGGCACCTGTTCGAGGGCGAGGGGCCGTTCGAGGGGCGCTTCCACTCCTACGGGCGCGGGGTGTTCGCGCCCCGCCCGGCGCGCCGCGTGCCCGTGATGGTGGGCGGCACGTCCGACCGGGCGCTGCGGCGGGGCGCCGCGGGG
>ANAW01000162.1:0-15489 GCA_000340945.1 Nocardiopsis synnemataformans DSM 44143
GACTGGACACGACGGGGTTCGTGGAGGCCCGGAACCGGCTGCGGGAGCTGACCTCGCGCCCTGTGCGCGCGAGCACGCGGATCGCCTGGTCCGGGGGCGAGGAGGAGTTCGAACGCGCCGTCGGGCTGTTCCGGGAGCTGACCGCCGCCGGAGCGGACGCGGTGGCGGTGTGGTTCGGCGGCGCGGAGGGCTTCGGCGACCGGATGGAGCGGTTCGCGGCGGCGCTGCGCTGACCGGTGGGGCCGGTGTAGCGTCCCGGGCCGGGGCTCGTTGCTACTTCTGTGCGCCGAAGAGCCCCCGGCCGCCGTACTTCTTGTGGATGGCCTGCTTGGACACGCCGAGCACCCCGGCGATCTCGGCCCAGGTGGAGCCCCGGTTGCGGGCGCGGCGGACGAGGACGGCCTCGACCCGCTCCATCTCCCTGCGCAGCCGGACGGTGGCGTCCAGACCCACCAGCGGGTCGTCGGCTCCGGTGGTGCGGGCGAGGGCGGTCAGCTGTTCGGCGTCCATGGGTCAACTGTAATTGACATGCCTGCGGTGGCACACCTGCTGCCGGACACGTCCTCGCCGGGAAGGCGGCCGGATGCCGTTCCGGAACTCCTGTGCTCCGGCTCTCGACGGCCCGGCAGGGGTACCGCCACCGGCGACCCGGCGGTCGCGGATGGCACTCTGGAGTGCCGAACGAGGACCGGACGAGGGAGTGACGTGGGCGGCTACGACGAGGCGACCGTGCTGTTCGACCTGGACGGCGTGCTGGTGGACTCCACCGCGAGCATCCGCGCGGGGCTGACCGCGTGGGCCGTGGAACGCGGTCTGGACGTCGGCGCGGTGCTCGAAGACCACCACGGGCGGACCGACGTGGACCTGGTCCGCCTCTTCGCCCCGCACCTGGACCCGCTGGCCGAGGCGCCCCGGATCGAGGACCACGAGGCCGCCGCCGGGGACGGCGTCCGGGTCGTGCCCGGCGCGCGCGAGCTCCTGGCCGGATTCGACGCGCGCGGGCGCCCCTGGGCGATCGTCACGTCAGGGAGCGACCGGATCGCGCGTTCGCGGATCGCGACAGCCGGGCTGCCCCTCCCCCGCGTGCTGGTGACCGCCGACCAGGTGGCCGAGGGCAAGCCCCACCCAGCCCCGTACCTGCTGGGCGCCGAGCGGATGGGGGTCGCCCCCGGGCGGTGCGTGGTGGTGGAGGACTCCGTGAGCGGCGTCCGCTCCGGGCTGGACGCGGGCATGCCCGTGGTGGCCGTAGCCTCCACGACCGGCCACGACGACCTCGCGCACGCGACCGCCGTGGTGGCGGACCTCGAAGCCGTGGCCGCGCTGCTGCTCCCGTAGTCCCTGTCCCTGTCCCGGGTCGGGCCCGGGGCCGACCCCCGTCCGCGACGCGAGGAAGCGCCCCGGGCAGCCGGGCCACCGCCCCTTCGGAACCGATCAGGGCCAAGGCCCACCGACCGCGCCCGGCACCGCCGGGCCGCCTGACAACGTACGGAGCACCCTTGAACGACGGCGTCACCATCGACCGGGCCCGCGCCGAGGACGTGGCGGCGATCGTCGCCATGCTCGCCGACGACGCGCTGGGCGCCCGGCGCGAGGACCCCGGGGACCTGACCCCCTACCTGTCGGCCTTCCTGGTGATCGACGCCGATCCGCACCAGTTCCTGGCGGTGGCCCGCCGCGACGGCCGGGTGGTGGGGACCCTCCAGCTGACGTTCCTGCCGGGCCTGTCCCACCGGGGCGCCACCCGCGCCCAGGTGGAGGCGGTGCGGGTGCACTCGGGTGAGCGCGGCGGCGGCCTGGGCACCGACCTGCTGGCCTGGGCCGAGGAGGAGGCCCGCCGCCGGGGGGCCGCCATGCTCCAGCTGACCTCGGACGCCTCGCGCGGGGACGCGCACCGCTTCTACGAGCGGCTGGGGTACACCGCCTCCCACGTCGGTTTCAAGAAGCGGCTCGACTGACCGGACGCGGAACAGCGAACCCGGAACCGAGGAACGCGGAACCGAGGAATCCGGAACCGAGGGACGCGGAACCAGCGGGCGCGGGCCGGAGCGGCGACGCGCCCGAGCCCTGTTCCCGACCTCCCGGGCAGCCGACCTCGGGAACGCCTGCACGATGTGTCGCCTGAGGTCGTGGTCTGGAGTAGTCGAGCTTCGATCCCGGACGGACGGCAGCGCGCGGCTACGACGTCCGGCGGGCCAGGTGGAGCCGCGTGACGTAGGGGACGCGCACGTTCCCGTCGGGGAAGTGCGCGGCGACGAGCGCGGTGAGGGCCGCCCGGGTTCGCTCCTCGCCGAGGTTGCGGACCACGGCGGCCATCCTGCTGGAGGACAGCGCGCTCCCGACGAAGCCGTCGGTGTCGAGTTCGCGCGTCCAGGCGGCGGTGGACTCGGTGGCGTCGGCGAGGCCGCCCTGGGCCTCCATCTCGGCGGCAGTGTCGTAGGCGCGGTAGTCGCGCCGGTAGTCGTCGCCGTACTCCTCCATCAGGCTCTCGTGGGCGTCGACGAACGCGCTGGCGGTCCAGTCGCGGTCGTTGTTGAGGACGGCGACGGTGCCGCCGGGCAGGAGCAGGCGCGCGGCCTCGGCGTAGAAGGCGGGCCGGTCGAACCAGTGGACGGCCTGCGCGGCCAGCACCAGGGAGGCCGACGCGTCGGGGAGGGGGACCCTCTCGGCGCGGCCGTCCACGTACTCGACCCCGTCGGGTTCCTCGGCGGCGGTGGCGCGCATGGAGTGCCCCGGCTCGACGCCGACCACACGGGGGCCCGGTCCGAAGACGTGGCGCAGGGCGCGGGTGGAGATGCCCGTTCCCGCGCCGACGTCGAGCAGGCGCCAGGGCTCGGGCCAGGAGGGCTGTGCACCGGCGAGGACGTGGGCACGCAAGCGGTCGAGCAGGGGCCGGGGGTATCCCGGCCGGAAACGGCGGTAGTTCTCGCTGAGCTGGTCGAACGCCTGGGTCCTGTCGGTCATCGCGTCTCCTTCTCCCGTGCCCCGGTCTCCGGGCCCTGGACACACGAACCTACCGAAGGGGTTCGGGGGCACCGAAGGGGCTCGGGGGCCGCGTCAGGCTTCGCGCGGCACGCGTTCCGCCCGCGCGGCCCGGTACGCGGACGGGCTCGCGCCCGTGTGGTTCTTGAACGCGGAACTGAACGCGAACGCGCTCCCGTAGCCCACCCGGGCGGCCACGGCCTCCAGGCCCAGCCCCGGGCGGGCGGTGAGCAGGTCGCAGGCCACCGTCAGACGCCAGGTGCGCAGGTAGGTCATCGGCGGTGTGCCCACGGCCCGCTGGAAGCGCGCGGCCAGAGTGGCGCGGGAGACCGCGCACTCCCCCGCCAGGGCCTCCAGGGTCCAGGGCTCGGCGACGCGCTCGTGGACCAGCTCCAGCGCCCGCGCGACGACGGGGTCGCTGCGGGCGGTGAGCCAGTTGGGCGCGCTGTCGGGGTTGTCCTCCAGCCAGGCGCGCACCGCCATCACCAGCAGGCAGTCCAGGAGCCGGTCGTTGAGGCTGGTCTGGGCGACGTGGCCGGTGGTGATCTCGCGGGCGAGCAGCTCCACCAGCGCGGGGTCGACCCGGCCCTCGGGGAGCACCGCCAGCGACGGCAGCGCGGCCAGGGCGAGGCGGCCGACCTCGCTGTCGTCCAGGTAGGCGCCCACGACCATGGTGTCGGTGCCGTCGGGGTCGTTTCCCCAGGTGCCGACGCCGTGGCTCATGGACACGTGGACCTCCGCGCCGTCGCGGGCCACGCACCGCCCGCCCGGAAGGGCGGTGACGACGGGCTCCCGGCCGGGGCTGTCGGCGATCACGTAGGGCTCCGGGCCGCGGACGAGCACCAGGTCGCCGGGACCGGCCCCGACCTCCTCCCCGCACGCCGCCACCCAGGCGTGTCCGGAGGTGACCACGACCAGGGTGAGGGCGGCCTCGTCGCGGATGTCGATGCCCCAGGGCGGGCTCATGACGGTGCGCAGGGTGAAGGCGCCGCGCGCGCGTGGCCCGTCCAGGAGGTGCACGAGGGGGTCCATGGCCTCACCCTAGTGACGCGGACGGGAGGGCGGCGGCCTCCCGACGAACACGTGGAGTCCGTCCGGAACGGTCCCGACCGGCCTCCCGGACGGAACCGTTCAGGAGCCGTCCGGACGGACCCGCTCTGGAGCCGACAGGACCCCTCCGGGCCGGTCCGGGCCGGTCCGGACCGCAGGTCGGGGTGGGAAGGGGGCTGGAGTGGGAAGGGGCCGAGGAGAGAAGGGGCCGGGGTGGAGTCCGAGAACGGCGGAAACCACGCCGAATTCAGACGAACGCTTATGCACACCAGCTTTCTGGCTATGTTCCGTCCGACCCCGGGCTGGTGGACTGGGGGACATGACCACAGAACACGTCCTCGTCACCGGCGGCACCGGCATGACCGGCCGCCGCGTCACCCGCCTGCTGCGCGAGCGCGGCGCCGACGTCCGGATCGGCTCCCGCTCCGGCGAACCCCGCTTCGACTGGCACGAACCCGCCACCTGGGACGCCGTCCTGGCGGGGACCACCTCCGTCTACCTGTGCTACCACCCCGACCTGGCCTTCCCCGGGGCCAGCGAGACCGTCGCCGCGTTCGCCTCCCGCGCCGCCCGGAGCGGCGTCCGGCGCGCGGTGCTGCTGTCCGGCCGCGGCGAGGAGGGAGCCGAGCGCGCGGAGCACGCCGTGCGCGCCGTGTTCCCCGACCTGACCGTGCTGCGCTGCTCGGTCTTCGCGCAGGACTTCTCCGAGAGCTTCCTGCTCGGGCCGGTCCTGGAGGGCACCGTGGCCCTGCCCGTGCCGGACGTGCCCGAGCCGTTCGTCGACCTCGACGACGTCGCCGAGATCGCGGCCCGGGCGCTGACGGAGGACGGGCACGGCGGTGAGCTGTACGAACTGACCGGCCCCCGGCCCCTGACGTTCACCGAGGCCACCCGCCTGATCGGCGAGGCCGCCGGGTATCCCGTCGCCTGCCGCCAGGTCTCGCCGGAGGAGTTCGTCGCCGGGGCGGTCGCCGCGGGACTGCCCGCGGAGGTGGCCCACGGTCTGACCGAGCTGTTCGGCGAGATCCTGGACGGCCGCAACGCGGAGCCCGCCGACGGGGTGGAGAAGGCGCTGGGCCGCCCGGCCTCGGACTTCACTGGGTACGTCCGCCGGGCCGGGGCCGCCGGGGCCTGGAGGCGCTGAGCGCGCGGACGTTGAGCGCGGGAACGCTGAACGTGGGGGCCCTGAGCGAACGGGCGCTGAACGCGGAGGCACTGAGCGTAGGGGCCCTGAACACGCGGGGCGTCGGCCCGGAGCCCTCCACGGGAAACGCCCGCCAGGGTTGTCCACGAGGACTGTCCGGCAGGGCTGGTCTCCAGGAGGCGTCAGGCAGGGGTTGTCCACAGGGACGAACCGGGTCTGGCGCCTCCCGTGCGCGACGCGGTTGACTGGAGAACGGGGGGTCCCCACCCCTCCGCCGCATCGTGCTGCCCACTTCGGCTAGCGTGCAAGCACCGCCCCACGACCAGGAAGCCGCCCGTGTCCACCTCGGAGAAGTTCCAGAGCGTGTTCGTGGCTCTGGCCGCCCTCGCCGGACTGGGCCTCGGCCTCCTCCTACCGGTCGGCGCGGCCGCGGGCCACCTCGTGCTCCCCGCCCTGATGCTGATGCTGACCGCGGTGTTCGTGCAGGTCGACGCGGGCCAGGTGCGCCAGGCCCGCTCCGCGCGCACGGTGGTCGCCGCCAGCCTCGTGCTCAACTTCGTGTTCACCCCGCTGCTCGCCTGGGCCCTGGGCGCCGGATTCCTGGGCGGCTCCCCCGACCTGCGGATCGGCCTGCTCCTGCTGCTGGTCACACCGTGCACGGACTGGTACCTGGTGTTCACCGGCCTGGCCCGCGGCAACATGGGCGTGGCCGCGGCGGTGCTGCCGGTGAACCTGGTGCTCCAGTTGCTGTTGTTGCCGGTCTACGTGCTGCTGCTCGGCGGTGAGGCGGCGATGGTGGACACCGCCACCCTGGTGGAGGCGGTGCTCCTGGTTCTGGTGGTGCCGCTGCTGCTGGCGGTCTCCGTCCGTGGGGCGGCCCGCAGGTGGAGGGGCGCCGCCTGGCGCGACCGGGTCCTGGTGCCGCGCGCCTCCGCCTCGGTGCTGCCGCTGCTGTACACGGCGGTGCTGGCCATGTTCGCCTGGCAGGCGCGCACGGTGGTGGGGCACGCGGGCGACCTGATCGCCCTGCTGCCGCCCCTGGCGGTGTTCTTCGTGACCGCTCCCCTGGTGGCGGTGCTCGCCGCGCGGCTGCTGCGGCTGCCCGCCAACCAGCGGGTCACCCTGACCATGACCACGGTGGCGCGCAACTCGCCCATCGCTCTCGCGATCGCCGTGGCGGCCTTCCCCGACCGCCCGCTCGTCGCGGTGGCGCTGGTGGCCGGTCCGCTGATCGAACTGCCGGTGCTCGCCCTGCTCAGCCAGCTGGTGCGGGTCCGTGGGGACGCGTCCTCCCCCGCCGGGTCGGCCTCCCGGGACTGAGCGCTTCCCCGCCGCCCGGAAGCCCGCCCCGCCTCCCGGACCGCCTCCCGCCCACCGACCCCGGACCTGCCCCCGCCCAGTCCGGGGCCCTGTTCCGCCCGCTCTCCCGGACCCCGCTCCGCCCACCGACCCCGAATCTGCTCCCGCCCAGTCCGGGCCCCTGTTCCGCCCGCTCTCCCGGCCCCCGCTCCGCCCACCGATCCCGTATCTGCCCCACCCCTCCGAGACCCGTTTCCGTTGTGGACCCGCCACCGGAACGATTGCTCTCCGTTACCACCAACCGGGCCACAGGCCAGTATCCACGCAGGTCAGAGCACTCCACATTCGCAGGCAGCCAGGCGGCCCCCATCATCCTCCTCACAGGGAGCCACCGACCCCCGTGAGCAGCCGCACGGACAAGCACCCTCCGTGAACGGAAATACGGAACTCTGCCACCGAAAGTAATCAAATGTCAGGTAAACCTTAAGTTTCCCCCTCGTGGGTTGGCCGTTACGCGCCTCTGGAGTGAAGGTTCCTGTGACCCGCTACACACAGGACCTGGAGGAGAAGGCCATGCCGAGTCTCGGACGCGCCGCCACCCCCGGGCAGAGTGCCGACAAGGCACCGCCCCGGCGCAAGAAGCCCATCTACCGTCACCTCTACTTCTGGGTGCTCGTCGGTATCGCTCTCGGCATCGCCGTCGGTCTGCTCTTCCCGGCCTGGGCCGCGGACATGCGCTGGCTGGCCGACCTGTTCATCAAGCTCGTCAAGGTGGTCATCGCCCCGACCATCTTCTGCACCGTCGTCGTGGGCATCGCCGGTCTGGGCAACCTGGCCAAGGCGGGCGGGCTGGCCCTGCGCACCCTGGTGTACTTCACCGCGCTGACCGTGGTCGCCCTGGCCATCGGCCTGGTCACCGTCAACATCATGCGTCCGGGCGTGGGCCTGAACGTGTCCTTCGACGAGGCCGACGCCGCGGACACCATCGCCGAGGCCGAGGCGGGCGGAACCGGTTTCTCCGGCTTCATCCTCCACATGATCCCCGACTCGTTCTTCTCCGCGTTCGTGGACGGCGAGCTGATCCAGGTCCTGGTCCTGGCCATCCTGGTCGCCTGCGCCCTGACCATGCTCGGCAAGCGCGGCGAGCCCGCGGTCCGCGCCCTGGACACGATGTCGCACATCATGTTCGGCGTCATCAAGATCGTCATGTACGCGGCGCCCATCGGCGCCTTCGGCGGCATGGCCTTCACGATCGGCGAGTACGGCGGCCAGGTGCTGAGCAGCCTCGCCTACTTCATGCTCAGCTTCTACGTCACCTGCATCCTGTTCATCGTCGTCGTCCTGGGCCTCGTCAGCCGCCTGGCCGGGTTCAGCCTGTTCCGCATGGTGCGCCTGATCCGCGACGAGCTCCTCATCGTGCTGGGCACCTCCTCCAGCGAGTCGGTGCTGCCGCGCATGATGACCAAGCTGGAGGCCGCGGGCGCCAAGAAGTCCGTGGTGGGCCTGACCATCCCGACCGGGTACTCCTTCAACCTGGACGGCACCGCGATCTACATGACCATGGGCGCCATCTTCATCGCCCAGGCCACCGGCTCGGACATCTCCGTCTGGACCCAGGTCGGCCTCCTGCTGTTCATGCTGCTCTCCAGCAAGGGCGCGGCGGGCGTCAGCGGAGCCGGTCTGGTGACCCTGGCCGCCTCGCTGGCCGCGTTCGGCGACGTGATCCCGCTGGCGGGCATCGCGCTCATCGTCGGCATCGACCGCTTCATGTCCGAGGGGCGCGCCCTGACCAACCTCATCGGCAACGCGGTGGGCACCCTGGTCATCGCCCGCTGGACCGGCGGCCTGGACCGCGAGCGCCTCGCCTACACCCTGAGGAACCCGAACAGCATCGACATGGACGCCCTCATGAGCTACGAGAAGCCCGCCGAGGGGTCCGACGGGGCCGCGGACGCCTCCGGCACGCCCGGGGACGCCGACGCGAACGCCGAGGCGGTCAAGACGGCCGACACCGACACGGCCTCCGAGGACGCGCGGACCGCCGACGCCTCCGGCGACGAGGGCGAGGACCGGCGCACCCCCGTGGGCGCACCGCGCGGCTGATCCCGCGCCGCGGCGCCGGATCGCGGCCAGCGGCTCGCCGGGTCGGCGGACGGTCCACTCCGCCGATCGCGGCACGAGCCCCCGGGTCGACCGCGGCACCAGACCGCGGGCCGGACACTCCCAGCCCGTCCCCCGGCCCGCGCCCGGTGTCCGTACGCCTCCCGTCCCTCGTACGGGCACCGGTTTCCACCGCCCCGGGCGGACCGCCAGGTCCGCCCGGGGCGGCCCGCGTCCGGGGTCAGCAGTCTGCGTCCGGGCCCAGCAGTCCGCGTCCGGAGCAGCGACCCGCGCCCGGGTCAGCGGCCCGCGCCCGGGCCCAGCAGCCCGTGTCCGAGGTCAGCGGCCCGCGTCCGAGGCCAGTAACCCGAGAGCTGTCGGGAGGGTGCTCCGCCGTGGCGCTGGGGTTCGTCGACACGGGAGTCGGGCGGTCCCCGCTCGCCGCGGCAGCGCGGCAGCTCCTGTCGACGCCGCGGAGACGGTTCCCGTCAGGCTCCGACGGACTCCCGACCGGTCTCCTCCCCGCGGTCCGCGGGGCGGGCGCGGGGCAGCGCGAGGGCGAGCACGGCGGCGAACACGCACAGCACGGCGGTCAGCGGCCACACCGGCCCGTACCCGCCGACGACATCGCGGACGGCGCCGCCCAGTACCGCCACCGCACCGGCTCCGACCTGGTGGAAGGCGTTCACCCAGCCGAAGACGATCGCGCCGTCGGCACCGAACGCCCTCCGGCACAGCAGGATGGTCGGCGGCACCGTGGCCACGTCCAGCAGGCCGAACACCACCGCGAACCCGACCATCGCGGGCCCCGCCTCCGGCCCGAACAGCGCGGGGAGCAGCACGAGCAGCGCCCCGCGGGCCCCGAAGTAGGCCACCAGCAGCGCCCGGGGGTCCAGCCGGTCGGTCAGCCAGCCGGAGATCACCGTCCCCACAAGCGAGAACACCCCGATGAGCGACACCAGGCCCGCGGCGACGGTGACCGCCATCCCGTGGTCGTGCGCGGCGGGCACGAAGTGGGTCCACATGATCCCGTTCGTGGAGGCGCCGCACACCGCGAACATCCCCGCCAGCAGCCAGAACCCGCGTCGGCGCGCCGACGTGAACAGGACCCGCACGGTCCGCCGCGCCGCTCCGGGCTCCGGGGCGGGCCGGGGCACCGGACCGCGCGCGCCGTGGGGGAGCTGCCCCAGGTCGGCCGGGTGGTCGCGCAGCACCAGGCCCGCCAGGACGGCGAGCACCACGGCGGTCAGCCCCAGGGTCACCACCGCCGGGCGCCAGTCGTGGTGGTCCACGATCCACGCCAGGGCGGGCAGGAACACCAGCTGTCCGAACGCGCTGGCCCCGGTGAGCGCGCCCAGGACCAGGCCCCGCCGCGCCACGAACCAGCGGTGGGCGACCGTGGCCGCGAAGGTCATGGCCAGCGATCCGGTCCCGGCGCCGATGAGCAGGCCCCAGTAGAGGGTGAACTGCCAGACCTCGGTCATCAGCGCGGTCAGCACCGAACCGGCGGCGAGGACGGCCAGGGCGGCGACCGCGGTCCGGCGGATGCCGAAGCGGTCCATGAGGGCGGCGGCGAACGGCGCGACCAGCCCGTACACCACCATGTTCACCGACGCGGCGACGCCGATGGACGCGCGCGACCAGCGGTACTCGGCGTGGAGGGGCTCGGTCAGCACGCCCGGGAGCGCGGCGAACGCGGCGGCGCCCACGATGGTGAGACCGGCGGCGAGGGCGACCCACCAGGCACGATGGGATGTGCGTGTGCGTGTGTGTGCGGTCATGGGGCCAGCGTCCATCGGAGGACTCCTCCCCCGACAGTGGCCCGGAAGCCAACATGCGCAAGAATCGGGCCATGTCCGTTTCCCGCGAGCCCGGACCACCCGGGCACCCCAGGTCCAGCACCAGCTCCGACCCCGGTACTGGCTCCGGCATCGGCTCCAGTTCCGGCTCCGGCTCCGAAGCCACTGCCGCCCCGGCCCCCGTCTCCGCAACCGCTTCCGGAACAGCGCGGGCCCCGGCGCTCCACCGCGTCGCCGTCCTCGTCCGCGACGGCGTCCTGCCCATCGAGGCGGGGATCGTCCACCGGCTCTTCGCGCAGGCCCGCGACGCCGCGGGCCGCCCCCTCTACACGCTGACCACCTGCGCGCTGCGCCCCGGCGTGGTCCGGACCGACACCGACTTCACCCTCAACGTCGCCCACGGCCCCGAGGCGCTCGACACCGCCGACACCGTGATCCTGCCCGCCGCCGACGAGGACTACGCGGAGCGCCCGCACGACCCCCTCGAACCGGGTCTGGCCGCGGCCGTCGCGCGCATCCGGCCGGACGCGCGCGTGGCCTCGATCTGCACCGGGGCGTTCGTGCTCGCCGCCGCCGGTCTCCTGGGCGGGTGCCGCGTGACCACGCACTGGAGGTCGGCCGGGTACTTCCGCGCCATGTACCCCGGCATCGAACTGGACCCCGACGTGCTCTACACCGACAACGGGCGCGTGCTGACCGCCGCCGGGGTCGCCTCGGGCATCGACCTGAGCCTGCACATGATCCGCACCGACCACGGCGCGGCCGTCGCCAACGAGGTGGCGCGCGGCACGGTGGTGCCCCCGCACCGCGACGGCGGCCAGGCCCAGTACATCCGGCGCCCGGTCCCCTCGCCCGAGCGTTCCTCGACCGGCTGTGCCCGGGACTGGGCGCTCGACCACCTGCACCTGCGGCCGAGCCTGAGGGACCTGGCCCGGCGGGAGCGGGTGAGCGTGCGCACGTTCACCCGCAGGTTCCGCGAGGAGGTGGGGGTCTCCCCCGGGCAGTGGCTGGCCGAACAGCGGCTCGACCGGGCCCGACAGCTGCTGGAGGGGTCCGACCTGCCGGTGGACCGGGTGGCCGAGCGGTCCGGGTTCGGCACGGCCGCGTCGCTGCGCCAGCAGATGCAGGCCGAGCTGGGAGTGTCCCCCAGCGCCTACCGGCGCACCTTCCGCGGCACACCGGACGCGGCCTGACCGTGTCCGGGGCCCGGAGGCGCTGGCCGGGCCCGGAGAGCAGGGCGCGGGAGGGCAGGGCCCGGGAGAACGAGAACGGGACGCGGGAGAGCAGAGCACGGGAGGGCAGAGCACGAAAGAACGGGGTACGGGAGAGCAGGACGCGGGTGCGGGATCGCCCGTGGCGGCGCGGTTCCCGGCGTGAGGGGGCCCGGAACGGGTAACGGGGAACCGTGGGTCTCCGCCCACGCCCACCCCCACCCCCGGGAGGCCCCGTGAAGCTCTACGCCGAGTACCCCGTGCGCGCGTTCCTCCAGTTCGCCTCCGACCTGCTCGCCGCCGCCTGGGTGTACGCGTGGGTCAGCGCGGCGCTGTCGCTGCGCGAGACCCTCATGTCCCTCAGCCGTCCCGGCGAACTCATGGCGAGCACGGGTGAGGGCTTCAGCGAGCATATGAACGCCGCGGCCGAGCAGGCCCGGCAGGTGCCCCTGGCCGGGGAGGCCCTGGCCACCCCGTTCACCAGCATGAGCGAGACCGGCGAGTCCCTCACCGCCGCCGGGGTCTCCTTCCAGGAGACGGTGGCCTCGCTCGCGCTGGCCCTGCCGCTGCTGACCGCCGTGCTCCCGCTGCTGCTGCTCGCCTCCACCTGGCTGCCCCTGCGCGCCCGGTGGGTGCGCCGCGCCAGCGCCGTCAAGCGGCTGCGCGGGCTCGCGCCCGAGGCGCGGTCCCGGCTGCTGGCCCTGCGCGCCCTGACCTCGGCGTCCCCGTCCCGGCTGGCCGGTACGCACGAGGACCCGGCGGGCGCCTGGCACTCCGGCGACCGGAGAACCGTGGAGGCGCTGGCCGCGCTGGAGCTGCACCGCCTGGGTCTGCGCCGGGTCTGAGGCCACGCCCCGGCCCCGTGCCGACGACAGTCGTCCCAGCCCCGTACCAACGGCAGTCGCCCCGGCCACGTGCCGACAGCGGTCGCCCCGGCCACGTGCCGACGACGGTCGTCCCGGTCGCGTGGCGGCGGACCCGTCCCCTCCGGCGGCGGTCCGCCCCTCATTCCACGCGGATGAGGCCGCGCTGGAGCGCGGTGGTGATCGCCGCCGTCCGGTTGTCCACCCCGAGCTTGTCGAAGACGTGCACGAGGTGGGTCTTGACGGTGGCCTCGCTGATGAACAGCTCCCGCGAGATCGCCCTGTTGGACAGACCGCGCGCCAGCAGTCCGAGGATCTCCAGCTCCCGACCGCTGAGCGCGGGACGGGGTGAGCGCAGCCGGTCCATCAGGCGGTTGGCCACGTCGGGGGCCAGCGCCGTCTGCCCCCGGGCCGCGGCGTGCACGGCAGCGCACAGCTGGTCGGGCGGGGCGTCCTTGAGCATGTAGCCGGTGGCTCCGGCCTCCACGGCCGCGAGGATGTCGGCGTCGGTGTCGTAGGTGGTCAGCACCAGCACGGGTGGAGGGGAGTCGAGCGCGGTGATCCGCCGGATGGCGGTCACGCCGTCCATGCCCGCGCCCATCCGCAGGTCCATGAGGACCACGTCCACGCCGCCAGCGCCTCCGGCGGCGGAGGCGAGCGCGTCCAGGGCGGCCCGGCCGTCTGCGGCCTCGGCGACCACGAGCATGTCGGGGCGGTCGGAGAACATCGCCTTGAGTCCGTGGCGCACGACCGGGTGGTCGTCCACGAGCAGGATGCGCAGCGGAGCTTCCCCCTCGCCCCGGGGCTTCGGGGGCGAGGCTCCGACAGCTCTGCCGGGACGGTCGGGGCGGTCGGGGCGGTCGGTACCACCATGGCTGCCGGGACGGTCGGGACCGCCGTGGCTGCCGGACTCTCCGGGCCCCTCTGAGGCGTCGGTCACGAGCCCTCCTTCCGGGTCAGGGGCAAACGGACGGCGACCGCGGCGCCCTCGCCCGGCGCCGACTCCACGTCGAGCCGTCCGCCGAGGGCGGCCACCCGGTCGCGCAGGGCGGCCAGCCCGTAACCGGTGCCGTCGCGCCGGGGCCCGGTCTCCTCCGGAGCGAAGCCGACGCCGTCGTCGTACACGTCCAGGGTGACCTCACCGTCCAGGTAGCCGAGCGTGACCACGGCGTTGGCCGCCCGTGCGTGCGCGGCCACGTTGGCCAGGCTGGCCTGCGCGGCGCGCAACAGGGCGACCCCGTACCCCGGGGGCAGCGCGGCGGGCTCCCCGTCCAGGCGGAACCGGCAGTCCGTCCCCGAGCCGGACCCGGTCCGTGCGCACAGCCGCTCCAGCGCCCCGGGCAGGTCGCCCCCGGCCAGTGAGGGCGGCGCGAGGTCGCGGACGAAGCGGCGGGCCTCGGCGAGGTTGTCCGAGGCGCTCCCGCGCGCCTCCGCGATCCGGGTGGCGGCCAGCCCCGGGTCCCCTGGCAGGGCGTTCTCGGCGGAGCGCAGCAGCAGCACGATGCTGGACAGCCCCTGGGCGAGGGTGTCGTGGATCTCGCGGGACAGGCGCTCGCGCTCGTCCAGGACGCCGGTGCGGCGCTGGGAGACGGCGAGTTCGTCGCGGGTGCGGGTGAGGGCGTCGATGAGTTCGCGCCGTCGTTCGCTCTCGCGGGACAGGGCCGTGTACCCGGCGCCGATGGCCACCGCGAACGCCGCCCCGAGGACCGGCCCGAGGACGCCGCCGGGGGTGAGGTCCCCGCTGTGCAGGGCCTGGCCCGCGACCGCGGCCGCGGTGATCACCACGACCGCCGCCACCGCGTGCGCCCCGCGCAGCAGGTGCAGGTGCAGGAAGTACAGGGGGAAGGCCAGCCACACGAAGTCGGGGGCGGCGCACGCCAGCAGCGCCCACAGCGCGGTGACCGAGGCCAGCCACACCAGGGCCCGCGCGCGGCGCGCGCCCGGACGGAAGCCGGAGTCGGGGCGCAGCCCCGCGGCCGGGATCCCCGCGCAGTAGACGGCGCCGAGCAGCACCGCGCCGCACGGGACGGCCCACCGGGCCCACGCGGGGTGGGCGGGGGCGGGGTCGGCGGCGGAGAGGCCGTACCGGACGGCGGCGACCGCCAGCAGGAACAGGAAGCAGGCGTGCAGCAGCAGGCGCAGTGCCCGCAGCACCTGCGCCGCCCCGGGCGGTTCGGGCGCCCGTCCCCTGCCGTGCCCCATTCCGGCAGCGTACGACGGGTCCGGGCTCCGGCGCGTCAACCGTTCGATGGAGTCCGCCCTCCACCTCCCGGGCCCGCGCGGACGCACCGTTTCCCCGATGCGCGTAAGGGGTGGGGCGCGTGAGCCTGGAACACGTCAACAACCGAGTACCTCCGGAAAGGAGGACCGCCGTGTTCGTCGCCCTTCGCGACATCCGCTTCGCCAGGGGGCGGTTCGCGCTGATGGGCTCCGTGGTCGCCCTCATCACCCTGCTGGTCGTCCTGCTGTCGGGGCTGACGGCCGGGCTGGCCGACCAGTCCACCTCAGCGGTCACGGGCCTGCCCGCCAGCCACGTCGCCTTCGGCACGTCCGGGGACGGCGTCCCCGAGGAGTCCTACGCGGACAGCACCGTCACCGGTGAACAGCTCGACGCCTGGTCCGCCGCCGAGGGCGTGCGGTGGGCCGAGCCGCTCGGCGTCACCCAGAGCCGCCTCGGGTTCGGGGACGGAGGCTCCGCCGCCGCGGCGCTGTTCGGCGTCGTGCCGGACGGCCGACTGGCACCGGAGGGACTCGAAGGGGGCGGCGGGCTGGTGGTGAGCGAGGAGGTCGCCGAGGAGTTCGGGGTCGGCCCCGGCGACACCGTCACCGTGGCGGGGTCCGAGCTGGTCGTGGACGCCGTCACCGACACCCGCCACCACAGCCACACCCCGGCCGTGTGGACCGGGATCGACACCTGGCGGGAGCTGGACCCGCGCGTGCGGCACGCCGGGGGCGACGACGCGCCGGTCGCGAACGTGGTCGCCGCCGAGGCGGTGTCGGACGAGGCCGCCGACGGCGCCGACGGCGCGGCGGGGACCGTCTCG
>ANAW01000163.1:0-9275 GCA_000340945.1 Nocardiopsis synnemataformans DSM 44143
CCTCGGAGAACGGTTCGCTGGTCGCCATGCAGGGGTTCCTGTACGCGATCTCCGCACTGGTCATCGGCGCGTTCCTGACCGTGTGGACCATCCAGCGCTCGGGTGACGTGGCCATCCTCAAGGCGCTCGGCGGCTCCACCCGCTACCTGCTGCGCGACGCGCTCGCCCAGGCGCTCGTGGTGCTGGTCGCGGGCGCCGCGGTCGGCGGCGCGGCCGGGGTGGCGCTGGGCGTGGTGGCCGCCGGTTCCCTGCCCTTCAGCCTGGTACCGGCCACCACGCTCGGTCCGGTGGCCGCGCTGGTCGTACTGGGCATGCTCGGCGCGGTCCTGGCCGTGCACCGCGTCACCGCCGTCGATCCGCTGACGGCACTGGGAGGAGTCCGATGAGCCTGGAACTGCGGAACGTGACCCTGACCCACCCCGACGGCGACGGATCGGTGACCGCCCTGGACCGGGTGTCGGTCCGGGTCGGGCCCGGGGAGACCGCCGCCGTGGTCGGCCCCTCCGGCTCGGGCAAGTCGAGCCTGCTGGCGGTGGCCGCCACCCTGGTCAGTCCGGACTCGGGCACGGTGGTGGTGGGCGGCGCCGACACCCTGGGGCTGCGGCCGGGGGAGAGGGCCGAACTGCGCCTGCGCGAGGTGGGCATCGTCTTCCAGCAGCCGAACCTGATCGGCTCGCTCACGGCGGTGGAACAGCTGGTGGTCACCGAGCACATGCGCGCCCGGCCGCCGCGACGGGCGCGGGCCGCGGCACTGGAGACGCTGGCCGCCGTGGGCCTGTCCGGGAAGGAGCACCGGCGTCCGCACCAGCTCTCCGGCGGCGAACGCCAGCGGGTGAACATCGCCCGCGCGCTTGTGGGACGGCCGAGCGTCCTGCTCGTGGACGAGCCGACTGCGGCCCTGGACCACGACCGCGGCGCCCGGATCATGGACCTGCTCGGTGAGGCCACCCGCACGTTCCGGGTGGCGACGCTGCTGGTCACGCATGACACCGAGTACCTGGGGTCGGCCGACCGGGTGCTGGAGATGCGCGACGGGAGGCTGGCCGCGCCGAGCCCGGCCGGGTAGCGGGCCCGGGCGCGCGGCCGGTCCGGAGAGAAGGCCGGAGTGCGGACCGAGGTACGGCCCCCGGCGTCCCAGGGCGCGAGGGTGCGGCCTGGAGTACGGCTCAGCACGCGGCCTGGAGCACGGCCCGGCGTGCGGCCCGGCGTGCGGCCCGGAGATGGCCCCATCCGGCCACTCCGGGCCGCGCGAACGTCGGCGCCGCTTCCTAGGCTGGAGGGCCACGCCCCCGAGCACCCTCCGGAGACCGCATGCACCTGTCAGCGCTGTTGGACTTCGACGCCGTCCCCCGGGACACCGCCGACGCCGTGTCCGTCCTGGTCGACATCACCGCCCCCGAACGCGAGGAGGACACCGAGCGCCCGCCCGCGACCCTCCAGGTCGTGCTGGACCGCAGCGGTTCCATGGGCGGAGGGCGCCTGGACGGCGCGGTGCGCGCCCTGCTCTCGCTCGTGGAGCGGCTCGCGCCCTCCGACGACTTCGGGCTCGTGTCCTTCAACAGCCAGGCCCGCGTCGAGGTGCCCTGCGGGCCGCTGGAGGACAAGGCGCGGGTGCGCCGCCTGATCTCCGGGCTGCACGCGTCGGGTGGCACCGACCTGTCCAGCGGGCTGCTGCGCGGCGTACAGGAGGCCCGCCGCGCCGGTGCCGACCGGGGCGCCACCCTGCTGCTGATCTCCGACGGGCACGCCAACCAGGGCGTCACCGACCACGACCTGCTCCGGCAGGTGGCGGCCGACGCCTACTCCCACGGGGTCACCACCACGACCCTGGGGTACGGCCTGGGCTACGACGAGGAGCTGCTCGGCGCGGTGGCCGACGGCGGCGCGGGCAGCGCCCTGTTCGCCGAGGACCCCGACACCGCGGGCGGCCTCATCGCCCGGGAGGCCGAGTACCTGCTGGCCAAGACCGCGCAGGCCGTGTCGCTGCGGGTTCCGTCCGGCCCGCTCCTGCGCGCCGTCTCCGTGGTGGGCGAGATGCCCTCCCACCAGCTCGCGGACGGGTCGGTGGTGGTCGAACTGGGCGACTTCCACTCCGGGGAGCGCCGCCGCCTGCTGCTGCGTCTGGAGGTCTCCGGGATGTCCGCGCCGGGCACCGTCGCCACGCTGGAGGTCACCTACGCCGACCCGGCCACGCTGGCCAGCCGCACCGTGTCCGTTCCCGTCGAACTCGGCGTGGTCGCGGAGGGCGCGGCCGACGAGCGGGTGCCCCGGCCGGAGGTGCGCGCCGAGGAGGTCCTCCAGCGGGCGCAGACCGCCAAGAGGAGGGCCAGCGAGGCCATGCGCCGGGGCGACCGCTTCGGCGCCGCGGGTCTGCTGGAGGAGGCGCGGACGGACCTGGCCGACCACATGCCGCCGGTGGCGCCCGCCGGTGCCGCCGGGGACGAGGCGCGGGCGGCGGCTCCGCCCCCGGAGGTGCTCGCGCAGATGGAGGAGCTGCGGCGGATGGCGGGGATGACCCGGACCGGCGACGCCTCCCGGGTCTCCAAGTCGCTGTACGCGAGCCAGTCGGGTTACTCGCGCAAGAGCGGCCGTCAGCAGCCGGGAGCCGCGCAGGACGGCGGACACCGGGCCGACGGGGCCGGGAGCCGGTCCGGGGAGGACGGCGACCGGACCGGGGACGGTGGCCGCGGGGCCCGGGACAGCGGCCCCGGTTCCGGTCAGGGCTCCGGTCGCGGTGGCCGCGGGCACCTCATCCGGGGTCAGCAGACCGACGGCGGGCGCCCCACCCCCGACCGGGACGCGCCCCCGCGGGAGTCCTGAGGCGGCCCCGCGCGGCCTGCGGACGCGGCCGGGGAAGCAGCCAGGGACGGCACACCAGGAAGATCAGCGCGACCTCCACCGGGGCCCCGGCGTAGTACATGAGCTGGGCCCCGGCGTGGGCCTGTTCGGCGGGCACCCCCGGAGGCGGAGCCGCGTAGAGGGTCTTGGCCAGGACGTTGTGCGCGGCGACGGCCGCGACCAGGGCGGCGGCCCGCCACGGCGGGGGGGGGCGGGGGGGGGNGCGGGGTCGGGCCCGCCCAGCACGGCGAAGGTGAACAGGCAACCGACGGCCAGCACGTGGGCGTGTACCAGGGCGTGCAGGAGCGGGTCGGTGTGCGTCGCGGCGTACAGGCCGGTGCGGTAGAGCGCCCACAGGCCTCCGACGCTGAGCAGGCCCGCGACGACCGGGTGGGTCGCGAACGCCGCGGGCACCGACCGCAGCACCCGGGAGAGCGTGCGCGCGGCGCCCAGCGGCAGGGCCCGCAGTGCCAGGGTGACCGGTGCCGCCAGGACCAGCAGGAGCGGGCCGAGCATGCCCAGCAGGACGTGCCCGGTCATGTGGGCGGCGAAGTCGTGGTGGGCCCGCTCGGCCAGGGGGCCGACCAGGGCCGTCCCGACGGCCGCGCATCCCGCCGTCCAGGCCAGAACACGCGCCCGGGGCCAAGCCGCGCCCCGGCGGCGCGGCAGGAGCGCCGCCGCCGTGTAGACCGCGAGGGCCGCGCACACCAGCGCCAGGACGGCCCACGCGCCGGGAGCGAGGAGGTCGGGGGCCGTGGTGGCGGGTCCGTGTCCGCGGTGGTCCACGGGTCAGGCCCGCCCGTGATCGGCGCCCGACCCCCCGCGTGCCCGCCTTCGGGTCAGGGTCCACAGCGCGACGCCCGCGACCAGCAGTACCCCGGCGAGGATGTTCCAGGTCAGGTCGTAGGGCACCAGGTTCACGCCGTAGCGGATCTGGTGCAGGCCCATGAGCTTGTGCTGGACCAGTCCGTCGTAGAGCTGGAATAACCCCGCCCCGGTCAGCCAGCCCGCCGCGAAGGCCAGTCCCCAGAAGCCGCGTTCCCGGCGCAGGGAGGCGACCATGAGCAGGGACGCCACCGTGGCGAACCAGCTGAAGGCGTGGAACAGCCCGTCCGACACCAAGCCGACGCCGGTGGTCGAGAGGTCGTAGAAGTGGTGCCAGTGCAGAAGCTGGTGGAAGACCACCTCGTCCACGAACGCCACCGTGCCCAGCCCGAGCAGGACGCCCGCGGCCGTGTTGCGGCCGTGCCTCGCCGCCCGCCCCGTCCCCGCGTGCGCGGATGCCGTCATGGACGCCTCCCCTGCGTGTCTCGGCTCTTCGGGAGAGAGGAGCGCCCCGGGGAGGCGCTGCCTCTCCGGGGCGTACGGGTGCCGTCGCGCGGGGGCGTCGCCCGCGACGCGACTAGGTCGTGTTCCTTGGACCATTTCGGGCTCGCGACCACCGGGCTGCCTCTCGCTGCGCCGATTTCGCTTGAAAAGCCAACCAGGCTGACCTGCGCGAACCGTCTTGCGAGAGATTGCCCGGACGGCCGCTCGCTGATCCGAAAGCCTCCGCGGAACACTCCCTAGCGCTCGGCGTCGGCCAGCGCGGTGCGCACCGCGCCCGGGAGCTTCTGCTCCAGGAAGCGGGCCATGTCCTCCTCCTGGTGGAGGATGGCGGTCAGCTTGAGGGCGATCTGCTCCTCGCCGAGCGCGCGGGCGCCCTCGATCAGCGCCCGGTAGGAAGCGATCTCGAAGTGCTCGGCGGCGTAGTCGGAGAGGGCGTTCTTGACCATGGTGTCGCCCGCGGGCCTGTTCGCGATGCCCTGCACGGAACCCATCATCCCGGCCAGGGCGCTCTTGACCTTGGACACGCTGCCGCCCAGGGACTCGATACATCCCCTGACCGTCTCGGCCTGCTCGCGCGTCTCCTCGATGTGCCGCGTGATGCGGGCGTGGACCTCGGGGTCCTTCTCCGCGTCCTTGGCGTGGCTCTCCAGCGTCTCCTCGAGGGACTTCTCCATCGAGTAGGCGTCGTTGAGCCAGTCGATCAGCTGCTCGCGGCTGTTCACACCGTTTCCCTTCGTTCGTCGTACTCGCTCGGCCCTGGGCCCGCGACTACCCCCGGGGATTCGGCGACAAACGTCAGGGCACCTGGTACGAGGAGTCGCGCACGTCGGTGATGGCCATGTGTCCGGGGGCGTGCCCGATGGCGAACTCCGGGGCGGAGGCCGTCACGGCCGCCTGCGGGGTGACCCCGCACGCCCAGAAGACCGGGATCTCGCCGGGGCGCACCTCTACCGCGTCGCCGTAGTCGGGCCGGTCCAGGTCCTCGATGCCCAGCGCGGCGGGGTCGCCCACGTGCACCGGGGCGCCGTGGACCGCCGGGTAGCGCGAGG
The DNA here is from genome assembly GCA_000340945.1 of Nocardiopsis synnemataformans DSM 44143. Classification (GTDB taxonomy): domain Bacteria; phylum Actinomycetota; class Actinomycetes; order Streptosporangiales; family Streptosporangiaceae; genus Nocardiopsis; species Nocardiopsis synnemataformans. The sequence continues at coordinate 5,217 of ANAW01000163.1, forward strand.
TGACGCGCACCGCGTCGGCCACCCGGTCGGCGGGGATCGGCCGCATGGACACCACCAGCGGACCGCTGAACCGGCCCGCGGGGCGGCACGGCCGGTTGGTGGCGTACATGGCCACGTTGCTGCCCGCCTCGATGTGGCGGACCGGCACACCGGCCTCCAGCAGGGGCGTCTCGAAGGTGAAGCTGCACCCGATGAGGAAGGCCACCAGGTCGTCGCGCCACAGGTCGGTGACGTCGGTGCGCTCCTCGACCAGCTTCCCGTCGCGGTAGACCCGGTAGGCGGGCAGGTCCGTGCGCAGGTCGCCGTCGAAGACGGAGGCGCCCACCCGCCCCGGCTCGGTGACGTCCAGGACCGGGCAGGACTTCGGGTTGCGCTGGGCGAACAGCAGGAAGTCGAAGGCCGCCTCGCGGGGCAGCGCGATGAGGTTGGCCTGCGCGTAGCCCGCGCTGTAGCCGGAGGTGGGAACGCGCAGGCCGTCGCGGAACAGCGCGCGGGCCTGGGACGGGGAGAGGTCGGCCGGAGAGGTCATCTGGATCCTTCCGAAGAAACTCTGGCCTTAAGGCCAGGGAGGAATCGGACTTCTAGGGGCAAAACGGGAAACGGTGATTCGCCTCAGGCAGATCACCGAACCCGCGAACCAACGCTGGGACCGGTGCTAGCCTGACTCGCGTCGGCTCGGACGAGAACCAAGTCCGGGTCGGCCTACCGCCGGGCTGGCGGAAAGTGAGGTCGGGCCCCCGCTGTGTGATCCTGGCGAAGCCCACACAGTAGGGGCGGGAGCTGGTGTAAGACCGATGGGCGGCACCCCGTCCCCCGCCGTTAGTTCGGGTCGGCAACCGGCTACGAAGCAGAAAACTCAACCCGCGAGGGAAGAATCTCCCTGCTTCAGCTGAGAGAGAAGTCAACGGTTCTGCCTTTCGTTCCGGGTGGGGCGGGCGTGGCGGGTGGTGCCCCCATGGCCGTCCGGAACGGACTGGTCCGTGCCGGGCGGCGGGACCGGCGGGCCGGTCCGTCGTCGTGCCGGGGCTCCGCCGCGCCCGGCGGAACCCGGCCGGTCAGAGGGTGAAGCGCAGACGGGTTCCGGGACGCGCCTGGGCCGCCCTGGGCAGGTCCGCCGAACACACGACGGCCACCACCGGGTAGCCGCCGGTCACGGGGTGGTCGGCCAGGAACAGCACGGGCTCCCCGCCCGGCGGCACCTGGAGCGACCCCGCGACCATGCCCTCGCTGGGCAGCTCGTCGGAGCGGGCGCGTTCCAGGGCGGGGCCGGACAGGCGGGCGCCGACCCTGTCGCTGCGCGGGGTGACCTCGTACGCGGACGAGAGCAGCGTCCGGACGGCCTCGTCGGTGAACCAGTCCCGGCGCGGACCGAGGACCACCCGCAGGACCTCCTCGGGTCCGCCGACGGGCGCGACGGGGGCGTGGTCCACGTTCGGGAGGTTCGCGGGTGCGGGTCCGACCGGGAGCAGCGTCCCGGGCGCGGGCAGGTCGGGTCCCAGTCCGGCCAGGACGTCGGTGCTGCGCGAACCCAGGACCGGCGGGACGTCCACCCCGCCGCGTACGCCCAGGTAGGAGCGGAGTCCGCGGTCGGGCACGCCCATGGCCAGTTCCGCCCCGTCGGGCAGGTGCAGCACCGTGTTGGCGGCGGCGCCCCGCCCGTCCACCCGCAGCGGGGCCCCGGCCCCGGTGACGGCGACGGTCACCGGCCCGCGGGCCCGCACGCGCAGCCCGCCCAGGGTGGCCTCCAAGGCGGCGGCTCCCGGCGGGTTGGCGAGCAGGCGGTTGGCCAGGGCGTAGGAGTCGGCGTCGGCGGCGCCGGAGCGGCCCACGCCCAGGTCGGCGTGGCCGAAGCGGCCCGCGTCCTGGACCGTGGTCATGGGTCCGGTGGCCACGACCTCCAGGGCCAAACGCCCCTTCCCGGAGGCGGGGGTGCGCGCCGCGGCCCCCTCGCGCGGTTCCGACGCCGTTCCCCGACCCGCCACCGCGTTCCTTCCCCGTTCCTGTCCCTGCTCCCGTTCCGGGGCTGATCCCGTTTCCGGGGCTGCTCCCGTCCGGGTCAGCCCGACACGCGCACTCATGAGGCCTCCGCGTCGGTGAAGCGCACGCGCACACCCGGCCGCAGCAGGCCGGGCGGTTCGCGGTCCAGGTCCCAGATCGGGGCCTCGGTGCGGCCCAGCAGCTGCCATCCCCCGGGCGAACTGCGCGGGTACACCCCCGCGAACTCCCCCGCCAGGGCCACCGAACCGGCGGGCACGCGGGTGCGCGCCTCACCGCGCCGGGGCACGTGCAGGCGCGGGTCGTCGCCGACCATGTAGCCGAACCCGGGCGCGAAGCCGCAGAACGCGACCGTCCAGGTGGCGTTCGTGTGCGCCTCGACCACCCCGCGCCTGGTCAGACCGGTCAGCTGGGCGACGTCGTCGAGGTCCTCGCCGTCGTAGAACACCGGGATGGTGACGGTGTCGCCGGAGTCCGGCCCGTCCCCGGGGGCCAGCGGTAGCCCGGTGACCGCGGCGGCGACAGCGTCGGGCTCGGTGCCGGGCTCGATCCGCAGCAGCAGCGTGCGGGCCGCCGGGACGACGTCGGTGACCCCGGGGACCGGCCGCGCCCGGAGCGCGGCGCGCAGCGCGATCACCTCGGCGAGGTCGGCGACCTCCACGAGCACGCCGGTGTCCGCGCACGTCAGGACACGCACGGCGCCTCCTCTGCGGGGGCCGGGAGCCCCAGCGTCCCGGCAGGGGTCACGCGGCCTCCCCGGTGAACGGCGCGAGGGTGACGTCCTCGGCGCGCAGCCGGTCGGCCACGGCCCGGGCGATGTCCACCGCGCCGGGACTGTCGCCGTGCACGCACAGGGAGTCGGCCTCGATGACGATCCGGGTGCCGTCGACGGCCTCGACCGGCTCGCCGTGGGCGATGCGCAGGCAGCGCTCGGCGATGGCGGCCGGGTCGTGCAGGACGGCGCCGGGCTCGCGGCGCGAGACCAGCGTGCCCTCCGGGGTGTAGGCGCGGTCGGCGAAGGCCTCGCGGTGCGTGGGCAGTCCGGCCTCCTCGGCCAGGCGCAGGAACTGCGACCCGGGCAGGCCGAGCACGGGCATGGCGGGGTCGAACTCGCGCACCGCGGCGACGACCGCGGCGGCCTGCTTCTCGTGGTGCACGATCGTGTTGTAGAGGGCGCCGTGCGGCTTGACGTAGCGGACGCGGTCCCCGGCCAGGCGGGTGAACGCCGACAGCGCGCCCATCTGGTAGACCACCTCGTCGGTCAGCTCGGCGGGCGGCACGTCGAGGAAGCGGCGGCCGAACCCGGCCAGGTCGCGGTAGCCCACGTGCGCGCCGACGGCCACTCCCCCGGCCGCGGCGTCGAGCGTGGTGCGCCGCAGCACGGACGGGTCGCCGGCGTGGAAGCCGCAGGCGACGTTGGCGCTGGTGACGATGGACAGCAGTGCCCTGTCGTCACCGAGCTCCCAGCGGCCGAAGCTCTCGCCGAGGTCGGAGTTGAGGTCGATGCGCAACGTCGGTGCTCCTCGTTCTCTCGTGTTGCCCCTTGCGGGGTTCCCCTACCCCGCCCGGGTGGCGGTCCGGGCGGGGCAGGGGTGGGGGACGGTGGAAGGGCGCGCGCCCGGCGCGCTACTGCCAGAGGTCGGCGATGCCGCCCAGGGAGCCGATGGCCATGTACACGGTGAGCGCCCAGGCGGCGACGCCGATGACGATCAGCCAGCGCGGGTAGCGGTACCCGCCCAGGAGGTCCGCGGAACGGCGGGCCGCGACCCACAGCATGATGCCGAGGCCGACCGGCAGGATCACGCCGTTGAGGGCTCCGGCCAGGATCAGCAGCGTGTTCGGGGCCTGCCCGGACAGCAGCAGGATCACCAGCGAGACACCGATGAACGCGGTGACCAGGATTCCCCGGCGCTTCTCCAGCCACGGGTGGAAGGTCGTGACGAAGGAGATCGAGGTGTAGGAGGCGCCGATGACGGAGCTGACCGCCGCGGCCCACAGGATCACGCCGAACAGGCGCACGCCGACCTCGCCCGCGGCCTGGCGGAAGGGCCCGGCGGGGGGGGG
>ANAW01000164.1:0-25488 GCA_000340945.1 Nocardiopsis synnemataformans DSM 44143
CGAGGATGGCCAGGAACAGGACCACGCGCATGACGCCGGTGACGATGATGCCGGTGACGGAGGTCTGCGTGATGGCGCGGACGTTCTCGCGTCCGCCCTGGCCGGTCTCGACGAGGCGGTGCACGCCCGCGTAGGTGATGTAGCCGCCGACGGTGCCGCCGATGATGGTGACGGCGGCGAGGAAGACGTCCGCGCCGAACCGCTCGGGCATGACGGCCTGGCGCAGGGCCTCGCCGACCGGGGGCTGGGACACGAAGGCCACGTAGACGGTCAGCACGATCATGGCCAGGCCCAGCACGATCAGGATGCGGTCCAGGGCCACGCCCAGCCTCTTGACGCCCAGGATGACCACGGCCAGTACCGCGGACAGGACGGCGCCGAGTTCGGTGTCGAACCCGACCATGGCGTTCAGGCCCAGGCCGGTGCCCGCGAGGTTGCCGACGTTGAAGATCAGGCCGCCGAAGACGATGAGCGCGGCCAGCAGGTAGCCCGCGCCCGGGAGGACCTTGTTGGCCAGGTCCTGGGCGCGGATGCCGGCGACGCCGATGACCCGCCAGATGTTCAGCTGGACCGCGATGTCGACCAGGATCGAGATGAGGATCGCGACCGCGAAGGTCGCGCCCAGCTCGGCGGTGAACGTCGTGGTCTGGGTGATGAAGCCGGGGCCGATGGCGCTGGTGGCCATGAGGAACATCGCACCGAGCAGGCTGCTGCTGATCGCGATCCGCCCGACACGGGGGCGCACCTTCGGGGGTGCGGGGGGTGTGTCACCCATGGGTCACTCCAAGGGGTCCGATGTGGGTCGGTGACGCGATAACCGACCGCGCCATCGTTGGATTGTTGAACGATACTTCAATCCAACGAGACGGGTAAAGAGTCGGTATGTAAAAAACCCAGGTCACCTGCGTCGCGGGAGCGTTTCTTCGTCCCACCCTGCCCGGAGGGACCGTTGGAGGAACCTCCCACAGGGGTGTCCGAGAACCCGTGGCGGAGCCGCGCGCGACCTCTCCCGGGAGCCCGCAGGAGCCGCGGGAGCCGCGGAAGCCGCGCGGAAGGCCCGTGCGCGAGCCGCGCGGACGCCGCGCGGAAGCCCTACAGGAACGGTGCAGCGAGCCCGCCGTGATCGCGGAACGGCGCCGCGGGAGCCGCGCGGGAGGGGCAGCGCCACGGCGCACTGGTCCGATGAACCCACTTCTGTCGGCTCCCCGCTCTCCCGGGAGTGCTCCGCGTCGGTGACAATGAAGTAACAGACGCCAGTCCCCCTTAAGGAGCACCTGTGACGGCCACGGACGCCCGCACCGACCGGCCCAGCGGCCGCACGCGCCTCCTCCCTCCGCTGCCAACGCAGGCCGAGCGGGTCGCGGAGCTGCTCCGCGAGTCCCTCATCGACGGCGTGTACCCGCCGGGACAGCGCATGTCGGAGGAGCGGCTGTGCGAGGAGCTCGGAGTCTCCCGCAACACCCTGCGCGAGGCGTTCCGGCTGCTGGTGCGCGAGCGGCTGCTGGTGCACCAGATGCACCGGGGCGTGTTCGTCGGCCTGCCGACCAGCGAGGACGTCCGCGACCTATTCAAGGCGCGCCGTTCCCTGGAGCTTCCCGCGCTGCGGGGCGCGGTGGACCCGGACGAGGAGGCGGTGCGGCTGGTCGGGGCCGCCGTGGACGAGGGCGAGGCCGCACGCGGGCGCGAGGACTGGTGGCGGATGGGGACGGCGAACATGCGCTTCCACCAGGCCGTGGCCGGACTGGCCGAGAGCGCGCGGGTCAACGAGTTCATGAGCCAGGTGCTGGCGGAGACCCGGCTGGTGTTCCACGTGATGGACGCGCCCCGGGAGTTCCACGTCCCGTACCTGGACTGGAACCGGAGGATCCACACCCTGCTGGCCTCGGGGGACGCGGCCGGGGCGGCGGAGGAGCTGACGACCTACCTGGAGACCTCCGAGAACCAGCTGGTCACCGCGTTCACCGCCATGGAACAGCGGAGGGACTAGCGCGCTGGCCGGAGCGGTGCACCGACCCGCTCCCGGCCGTGATCCCGCGCTGAGGACTTGGCGGTCGGGGCGTGTGCTCGCCCCTGCGCGGGAGCGGGGACGGAGGCCCGCACGGTCCTCGACGACGTCCCCGCAGCCGAACGGACCGCCCTCCTGACCAGCGGGGCCAGCGCCCGGACACCGCCAGACGGGGGGCGAAAGGCCCCTCCCCGAGGGCCGACCTACCTTGAGTCCATGACGAAATACGCGTGGATGTACCGTCTCGGCCTCACCCCCTGGGAGCGCTACGGCGCCGCGGGCGGGGCGGCGCAGCTCGGCGCTCTGCTCGACCGCGAGACGCGGTCGCGTTCGACCGGCCCCGGGCGGGCGCTGGACATCGGTTGCGGGCGCGGTCAGTTCACCCCCGAGCTGGCCCGGCGCGGCTGGGAGGCGGTGGGCGTCGACATCGTGCCGGAGGCGGTCGAGGCCGCCCGCCGCAAGGGCCCGGCGGAGGTCTCCTACGTCGTCGGCGACGTGACCGGCCTCGGGTCCTCCGGCCTGGGCGCCTTCGACCTCTTCCTCGACATCGGCTGCTTCCAGGGCCTGAACACGGGCCAGCGGGCCGCGGAGGGGCGGGGGGTGACGGCACTCGCCGCGCCGGGGGCCACCCTGCTGATGCTCGCCTTCGGCCCGTCGCGGTACCGGCGGCTCGTCGAGGGCGTCGCGCAGGCCGAGATCGAGGCCGCGTTCCCGGGATGGGAACTCCTCACGGCCGAGGACGCCGAGACCAGCGGCCTGGGGTGGCCGATGAACCAGACCTCGCCGCAGTGGTACCGGTTCCGCCGTACCGCTGGATGAGCCGTACCGCTGGATGACGCGGGCCCCGGCGACCGGGTCCCCGACCCGACCGGCGCGGGGGCCGTCCCCCACCCCGGTTCCGGTGGGGGAAACCCCGATGGCGCAGATCCCGAAATGCCATGATGGAAACCTCATGGAACTGAACGGACGCCCCGTCAGCACCGGGGAACTCGCGGGCCTCGCCCTGTACGGCTACGGCCACTTCACCACCATGCTCGTCACCGGCCTGCGCGTCCGCGGACTCGCTCTGCACATGGAACGCCTGAGCCGCGACTGCCACACCCTCTTCGGCGTCGAACTCGACATCCCCCGGGTCCGCGAGCTCGCCCGGCGCTGCGCGCGCGCCCACCCCTCCCCCTCGGTGGTCCGCGTCACCGTCTTCGACCCCCACATGGACCTGGGCCGCCCCTCCGCCCGCCAGCTCCCCCAGATCCTCGTCAGCGCCCGCCCCGCGCCGGCGGACGCCTCCCCTCCCCCGGTCCGCCTGGGCACCCGCCTCTTCACCCGCGACACCCCGCAGGTCAAGAGCACCGGTCTGTTCGGAGCGATCCGCCAGCGCCGCGCCGCCCAGCTGGACGGCTACGACGACGCGCTGTTCATGGGCGTGGACGGCCGCGTCTCGGAGGGCCCCACCTGGAACATCGGCTTCCTGGACGGCGGCGGCCTGGTCTGGCCGCAGGCACCCTGCCTGCCGGGGGTGACCACGGCGCTGATCAGCCAGGCCGCCGAAAACCTCGGCATCCCGGTGACCACCCGGCCGATCGCCTCGGCGGCGAGCACCCGCACGGCGGGCGCGTTCGTCACCAACGCCGCCACGGGCGTGCGGCAGGTGGCCGCCATCGACGGCGTCCACCTGCCGCAGGCGGCGCTGGTGCGCAAGTTCTCCGCCGCCTACGCGGACCTGCCGGGCGACCCCCTGTAGAGCACGTTCGGCGGGCACACGCTCTGCCGCGCGACGGGCGGCGCCCACCGGACCCGCGCCCGTCCGCGCCGCGCGGCTTCGCCGGACGGTTCGCCACCGGGCGGTTCGCCGGGCGGTTCACCGCCGGGCGCTACGCGCGCTCGGCGGGTTCGTGCCCCTCCGCGCGCTTCGGGGCCCGGCCCGCACGCCCGGGCCACCACACGCGCGGTCCGACGTCCAGGGACAGCGCGGGCACCAGCACCGTCCGCACGAGCAGCGCGTCCACCAGCACGCCGAACGCCACCAGGAACGCGAGCTGGAGCAGGAACAGCAGCGGGATCACCGCCAGCGCCGCGAAGGTCACGGCCAGCACCACCCCGGCGGAGGTGATCACCCCGCCGGTGACGGTCAGCGCGCGCAGCACGCCCTCGCGGTGCCCGTGCAGCAGCGTCTCCTCGCGCGCCCGGGACATGAGGAAGATGCTGTAGTCGATCCCCAGCGCCACCAGGAACACGAACGCGAACAGCGGCACCACCGGGTCCGCGCCGGGCAGCCCGAGCACGTGGTCGAACAGCAGCGTTCCCACGCCCAGCGCGGCGGCGAAGGACAGCACGTTCACGGCCATCAGCAGCAGCGGCGCCACCAGGGAGCGCAGCAGCGGGATGAGCACGAGGAAGACCACCACGAGCACCAGCGGCACCACGACCGTGAAGTCGCGTTGGGCGGTGTCCAGGGTGTCCAGGTCGGTGGCGCTCACCCCGCCGACCAGGGCGTCGGCGCCCTCGACGGCGTCCAGTTCGGCGCGCAGGTCGCGCACCGCGTCCACCGCCTCGGCCGACTCGGGGCCGACGGTGAGGACCACCTCAACCAGCACCCGGCCGTCCTCCACCAGGGGCGGCAGGTCGGCCCCGGGCGGGCCGGGCTCGGTCACCGGCGCGGCACCGTCCACGACCGGCAGGCGTTCGGCGGCCCGGACGACCTCGTCCAGGTGGTCGGCGTCGGCGACCACCAGGGCGGGGGCCGCGCTGGCGTCGGAGCCGAAGCCCCGGTCGAGCGCCTCCTGGGCGTCGACCGCCTCCACCTCGGTGCGGAAGACCTCGGCCTGGCCGGTTCCCCCGGCGTCGAACTGGGGCGCGAACACGGCCGCGGCGGCCAGGACGGCGGTGGTGACGACCCAGTACAGGCGCGGCCTGCGCGAGACGGTGGTCGCCAGGCGGCCCCAGAACCGGTGGCTGGCCACGACCTCGTCCAGAGTCCCCTCCGTCCGGCCGCCGCTGTGCGGGGCCACGGGCCAGAAGGCGGCGCGTCCGCACAGGGCGAGCACGGCGGGCAGGAAGGTCATCGCCGAGAGCAGGGCCGCGACGACGCCGATGGCCACGACGGGGCCGAGGCTGCGGGTGGAGGCCAGGTCGGCGGCGAGCAGGCAGAGCAGGCCGAGGATGACGGTTCCGCCGGAGGCCAGGACCGGACCGGTCACGCCGCGCACGGCGGCCATGACCGCCTCGGGCACGCGTTCGCGGACGGCCAGTTCCTCGCGGTAGCGGGCCACGAGCAGCAGCGCGTAGTCGGTGCAGGCGCCCACGACCAGGATGAAGAGGATGCCCTGGCTCTGCCCGTTGAGGCTGACCAGGCCGGTGTCGGCGGCCAGGTAGACCAGCGCGCCGGACAGGCCGAGCGCGAGCAGGCAGGCGAGGATGACCAGCACCGGCAGCAGCGGTGAGCGGTAGACGGCCACGAGGATGATCAGCACGGCGGTGACTGCCACGATCAGCAGCGTGGAGTCGATGCCGCCGAAGGCCGCGGCGAGGTCGGCCGCGAAACCGGCGGGGCCGGTGACCTGGACCTGGAGCCCCGCCACGGGGTCGTCGGCCAGCACCGCGCGCAGGTCCTCGACCGCGTCGCCGGTGTCGGCGGCCGAGTCGAGCGGCACGACGAACTGGGCGACGGAGGGGTCCTCGGTCCCGGGGAAGGGGCCGACGACGGTTCCGGAGACCCAGGGCTCCTCGCCCACGCGTTCGGCGACCGCGGCGATGTCGGCGAGTTCGCCCTCTCCGAGCGCCTCGCCCCCGCTGCCGCCGCCGTCCCCGCTGTCGCCGTCCCCGGCGTCCCCGGCGTCCTCTCGCGAGTACACGACGACCGCCGGGACCGCCTCCTCGCGGTCGAACTCCTCGGCGATCTCGCTGACCTCGGTGGATTCGGCGCCCACGGGCAGGAACGCGCCGGGGTCGTTGGTCTGCACCTCGCCGAGCCTGCCCAGGAACATGCCCAGGGGCCCGGCCCCCAGCAGCCACACCAGGGCGACCAGCAGGGCCGCTCCGATCCACCAGCGCGACCGCCTGGCAGGTGGTCTGCCGTTGTCCTTGTCCACGTTCGGGATCCCTCTCACACCGACAGCTTGCTCGAAATTGAAGCATCTCGCTTTTCGAGTTACTTGCGGGCATGACCCTACCCCAGTCCGCTCCCGCCATGCGTCGGCCCCCGCCCGGCGGCCACGTGTCCCCCGTCACCGCTCGCCGGAGGGCCGGAGGGAAAGTGTGGACAGGCGCGCTTCCGTCCGGGCGCGCTTCCGTCCGGAGGTGCTTCCGGTCGGAGGTGCTTCCGGTCGGGCGTCTTCTGCGCGGGCGCCCTTCCCCGGCAGCACCCTCCCCGGCGACAGCCTTCGGGCAGGTCGCGCCCTCTCCCGGCAGGCCGGGTGCGAACGCCGTCGGCCCCGGTCCGCGCGGACCGGGGCCGGAGAGCCGGACGTCAACGGGGCCCGGGGGCCTCCCGCGGGGCCGCCTGCTCCGGGCTTGCCTGCTCCGGACTTTCCTGCTGCGGGCTTGCCTGCTGCGGGCTTGCCTGCCGCGGGCTTACTTGATCCCGGACCGCCTGCTCCGCGGCCGTGACGATGTTGTCGGCCATCGCCCCGAACACGAACCCGTGGAAGGGCGTGACGGCCTTCCAGTACAGGTGTCCCAGCAGGCCGCGCGGGTGGAAGAGCGCGCGCTGGTGGTAGACCGTGCGTCCGCGCACGCGGGACACGCCCAGTTCGAGCCAGGCCGGTCCGGGCAGGCGCATCTCCGCCCGCAGCCGCAGCAGCGCGCCGGGGACGACCTCCTCCACCCGCCAGAAGTCCAGGGAGTCGCCCACCCGCAGCCGCTCCGGGTCGCGCCGTCCCCGGCGCAGGCCCACCCCGCCCACGGCCAGGTCGATCCAGCCGCGCGCGGCCCAGGCCAGGGGCCAGGAGTACCAGCCGTGCTCGCCGCCGATCCCCTCGACGACCCGCCACACCGCCTCCGTTCCGGCGTCGACGTACCGCGCGCGCACGTCGGTGTAGAGGCTGCCGCCCGCCCAGGCGGGATCGCTCGGCAGGGGGTCGGACGGGGCGCTCGGCCAGGCGGCCGAGGACCAGCGGGTGTCCACTCGCGACTCGTCGACGCGGCGCAGGGCCAGCTCCACGGCCCGGTCGAAGCCGATCCGGTCGTGGTCGCCCAGCAGCTCGGACAGGTCGTCCTCGCCGACCACCGCGTCGTGGCGCAGCGACTCCACCAGCGGCCGGGCGATCGCGGGCGGCACCGGCGTGACCAGGCCGACCCACAGGCTGGACAGGCCCGGCGAGAGCACGGGGACTGGGACGATCAGCCTCCTGGCGATCCCGGCCGCACCGGCGAAGCGCTGGATCATCCGGGCGTAGGAGAGCACCTCCGGGCCGCCGATGTCGAAGGTCCGGTTGGTCCCCTCGGGGAGTTCGGCGCACCCGACCAGCAGCCGCAGCACGTCGCGCACGGCGATCGGCTGGACACGGCTGCGCACCCACCGGGGCGTGGTCATCACCGGCAGGCGCTCGGTGAGGTGGCGCAGCATCTCGAAGGAGGCCGAACCGGAGCCGAGGATCACCGCGGCGCGCAGCACGGCGGTGGGCACGCCCGACTCCAGCAGGATCCGGCCGACCTCCTCGCGCGAGGCCATGTGCGCCGACAGGCCGTCCCCGTGCGGCGCGAGCCCGCCCAGGTAGACCAGGCGGGTCGTGCCCGCCTCCCGCGCCGCGCGGGCGACGTTGCGTGCGGCCAGGGCGTCGGTGCCCGCGAAGTCGCGCCCGCCCGGCATCGAGTGGACCAGGTAGTAGGCGGTGTCGACACTCGTGAACGCCTCGTCGAGGCCCTCGCCGCTCACCACGTCGCCCCGGACCACCTCCACGCGGTCGCGCCAGGGCTGGTCGCGCAGCTTGGCCGGGGTGCGGGCCAGACAGCGGACGCGGTACCCGGCCGCGAGCAGCTCGGGAACCAGGCGTCCGCCGATGTAGCCGGTGGCCCCGGTGACCAGGACGGACGGCCTCATCCGGTCACACCGGTCGCACCGGTCGCACCGGTCGCACCGGCCACGCCGTGGCGGCGCTCGCGTCGCCGCGCGCGCCCGCGGCGGTACGGGTTGTCCTCGGGCAGACCACCGCTGACCCGGCCGTACATGCCGAAGGTCATCACCATGATCCCGACGACGAAGCTGAAGATGACGTTGGGCATGGAGAAGGCCAGGATGTTGGGCCCCGCGCTCATGAGGTAGAGGTTCACCAGTCCGCTGGCCACGAACCCCACGCCCACCACCGTGCAGACGGTGGAGGCGAACGAGCCGCCCAGCACGGAGGCGCCCAGCAGCAGTGAGCCGATCGCGACGGACAGGAAGCTCAGCGCGCCGTTGGTGGACAGGCCCGCGATGACCTCCCCCTGGGTGTCGAAGAGCGGGAGTCTGACGACCAGCCCCGCGATACCGAAGCACATCAGTACGAGTCCGGTGAGTCCGGCGCCGACGCGGTAGACCACGCTGAGACGGCGGTCGGCCGGACGCCTGGTGTCCAGATCCATGGTGCTGCCCCTTCCGGTGTTCTCCCAGCTAGAGTTCTATGCGTGTGGTGCGCACCACAAGTCGCACCGCTTTCGCAACGCTTGGGGCGCCATGGCCGACGCACTGACTCCCGGGGCCACCGCGTGCCTGCTCGGGGTCTCGCCCTCCACGCTGCGCAGCTGGGACCGGCGCTACGGCGTGGGGCCGCGCGAGCGCAGTCCGGGCGGGCACCGCCGTTACTCCCCCGCCGACGTGGCGCGGCTGAGGGAGCTGTGCCGCCTGGTCGGCGAGGGCCTGCCGCCCGCCTCGGCGGCGGAGTGCGTGCTCGACCCGGTCGCCGGGGGTTCGGCGTCCGTTCTCGGAGGTTCGGGTTCCGTATCCGCTCCCGCCGCGCCGAGCGTTCCCCGGCAGCGGGGCGCGGGGGCGGGGGCGGCAGGGGAGGGCGGAGGGCTCGCGCGGGAGGGCACGGGGATCCGCCGAGAGGGCGGAGGGCTCGGATCGGAAGGGCCAGGGGCCCACCGAGAGGGCACGGGGACCCGCCGGGAGGGCGGAGGGCTCGTGCAGGAGGGCGCGGGGGCGGCAGGGGAGGACGGAGGGTTCGCGCGGGAGGGCACGGGGACCCGCCGAGAGGGCACAGGAACCGGCGGGGCGGACGCGGAAGCCTCACGGGAGAGCGCGGAAACGACCCGGGAGGGCGCGGGGAGCACCCGGCGGAACGCGCGGGTCGTCGGGCAAGCCGTCGGGGAGGGCGCCCGATCCCGTTGGCGTCCCGGCGGGGACACCCTGCCGCTGGGCCCGGCCGGGCCCACCCTCCAGGGGATCGCCCGCGCCGCCATGCGCATGGACGCCGAACTCGTGGAGCGCCTGCTGGAGGGGGCGCTGGACGAGTACGGCGTGGTGGCGGCCTGGGAGGACCTGGCGATGCCCCTGCTGTACGGGATGGGCCGCAAGTGGGAGGACACCCGGCGCTACGTGGAGGTCGAGCACCTTCTGTCGTGGTGCGTGTCCTCGGCGCTGCGCCGCGTGGCCGCCCCCGCGGACACGGGCTCGGCGGGCCGTCCCACGGTCCTGGCCTGCGGGCCCGGCCAGATGCACAGTCTTCCGATGGAGGCGCTGGCCGCCGCGCTGCGCGAACGGGGCGTGCCGCGCCGGGTTCTGGGCCCGTGCACGCCCGTGGCGGCGACGGTGCGGGCGGTGCGCCGCACGGGTCCGCGCGCGGTGGTCCTGTGGTCCCACGCGGGGAACGCCGACGACGTCGCGGCGCTGCGGGCGGCGGTGCGCGCGGCGGCGGGGTCGGCGCAGACCACGGCCGTCTACACGGCCGGGCCGGGCTGGCGGACGCTGGGCGCGGCGCCGGGGCTGGCCGCCGGGCACCTGGGCTCGCTCACCGACGCCGTGCGGGCCCTGGCCCCCGGCTGAGGCTTCTCCCCCCGCCGCGGCCCCCGCGCAGCGCGTGGTGCCACGCCTGGTCCAGGCTGGTCAGCGACATGGCCGCGACCGGCGTGCTCAGACCCATCGCCAGCTCCCGGGGCAGGCGCGAGCCCCCGTCCAGGAAGGCCAGCACGTCCCCGAGGCGGTTGGCCGCGAACAGCCCGGCGAAGAACTCCGCCCCCCGCACCCGCCCCGTGTCCAACGCCCGCAGCATGACCGCGTCCATCGCCAGGTGGCGGCGCCGGTGGGGCACCGGCGGCACCGGGACCCGCCCCAGGGCCAGCGACCGCGCCACGGCGGCCGTCTGGCGGCGCACACCGCTGAACGTGTACCCCGTCGAGGGCCGGGTGGCGCCGCCCGCCGTCCCCACCCGGAACACGCGCCGCCCCGCGCGGGGCCGGAACCGCGCGTCGGTCATCGGGATGACGCCCTGCTCGGCCGCGGTCACCTCCACGTCCCCCAGCCCCAGCAGGCCGCAGTAGTCCTTGAGCGCGCGCTCGTACTCGGGGGTCGTGAGCGCCTCGCGGCCGAACTCGGTGTACTCCACCAGCGCCTCGCGCGGCGACAGCGGCAGCACGTAGCCGAAGGCCACGCCGTTGGCGGGCTGGGGAGGGCGCAGGTCCATGAGCACGGCCGAGGCGGGGTCGAAGGCGTCGTCGGGCGTGCGCACGAACCAGCCGCGGAAGTGCTGGAGCAGGTGCGTGCGCCCGCGCGGGGCGGGCCGGGGCGGACGCGAGTCGAACACCCACGAGGCGGTCAGCTCCCGGTCCGCTCCGCCCGGCCCGGTGCCCCGCACCACGGCGTGCCCGGCGCCGTCGACGACCCCGGTGACCAGCAGCGGGAGCTGGTCCACGTGTTCACCGGCCGAGGCGCGCACGTGCGCGTCCACGTCGGCCGACCGCAGCATCTTGTACACGTAGGGCGCCGCCGAGGAGGCGTGGGCGGCCCCGTCCGGCCCCACCACGGACAGGTCCGCCCAGCGGGCGGCCAGCAGGTGGTCCCACGGCCCGCCGTCGGGCTCCCAGAAGCACCAGGTGCGGGGTGGAGGGGTGTGCGGCCCCGGGGGCGGTTCCACGAGGGCGACCCGCAGCGGTCGGCCACGTCGGTCATTGACCCCGCGGAGCTGGTGGGTCAGGGTGAGCCCAGCGGCTCCCCCGCCGATGATCGCCACGTCGTAGTCGGCCATGCCCCCAGCATGCACGGGGAGGGCCGTGCCCGCACGCGAACACCCCCCGGGAGGAGAACGTGGACACCACGACGCACGCCATGAAGGGCGGCGCGGTCACCGACGAGTTCGACCACGCCGCCGGAGCCTACGACCGGCTCGTGGCCGCCAACCCCGGCTACCACGCGCACCTGCGGGTCTCCGCCAGGCGGCTGGGCCTGCCCTGGGACGGCACGGGGCTGCGCCTGCTCGACCTCGGGTGCGGCACGGGCGCCTCCACCGCCGCCCTGCTGCGCGCCCTGCCCCGGGCCCGGATCGCGGGCGTGGACGCCTCACCCGGAATGCTGGAGGCGGCCCGCGCCAAGCGGTGGCCGGACTCGGTCTCCTTCCACCAGGCCAGGGCCGAGGACCTGACCCCCGAGTGGGCGCGGAGGTACCTGGGAGGCCCGGTGGACGCGGTGTTCGGCGCCTACCTCATCCGCAACTGCCCCGACCCCGACGCCCTGCTCGCGTCCGTGCGCGCGCTGCTGAGGCCCGGCGGCCGGATCGTCCTGCACGAGTACTCCGTGGCCGACTCGGTGTCGGCGCGGGCGGTGTGGTCGGCGGTGTGCTGGGGGGTGGTGATCCCGGCGGGCAAGGCGCTGACCGGCCGCGCGGACCTGTTCCGCTACCTGTGGCGCAGCGTTCTGGAGTTCGACGGACGCACCGCGCTGCTGGACCGGATGCGTCGAGCGGGCCTGGAGTCGGTGGCCAGCGCGCCGCTGCCGGGCTGGCAGTACGGGGTCACGCACACCTTCGTGGGGAGGCGCCCGAACGGGGCTTCGGAAGGTGAAGGCGCGCCGGATGGTGCTGCGGGCGGTGCGCGGAGCGGTGTTGTGGATGGTGCTGCGGATGGCGCTACGAGCAGTGCTTCGAGCGGTGCGCGGAGCGGTGTTGCGGACGGTGCGCGGAGCGGTGTTATGGAGGGTGCTGCGGACGGCGCTGCGGATGGCGCTGCGAGCGGTGCTGCGGATGGCGCTGCGAGCGGTGCTGCGGATGGTGCGCCGAGCGGCGCTCCCAACGGTGCTCCCGATGACCCTTCCAACGGCGCTCAGGAAGGACCGCGCCGATGAGGGCCGACGGCGAAGGGCGTCCCGGGGCACGCCGCCCCGCCGACGGGTCCGGCTGTCCCCCCGGCGCCCGCGACCCCCTGGCCGAGGCGGTCCCGCCCGCGCCGCCGACCGGCCCCGCGACCGGCGGGAGGCCCCGCGCCGTCGTGGTCGGCGGCGGCATCGCCGGGCTGGCGGCGGCCTGCGCGCTGGCCGAGCGGGACGTGGACGTGACGGTGTTGGAGCGCGAGCCCTCGTTCGGAGGGCGGCTGCGCGGCTGGGCCACGACGCTCTCCGACGGCTCGCCCGCGACCATGACCCGCGGGTTCCACGCGTTCTTCCGGCAGTACTACAACCTGCGCGCCCTGCTGCGCCGCGGCGATCCTGGATTGGACGCGCTGGTCCCGCTCACCGACTACCCGCTGGTGCACCGGGACGGGCCGCGCGACCGCTTCTCGGGGCTGCCCGCGACCCCGCCGTGGAACGCGGCCGTCCTGGCGGCGACCAGCCCGAGCTTCCCTCCGCGCGACCTGGCGCGGGTCAACGTGCCCGCGGCCCTGCAACTGCTCGACGTGGACGTGCCCGGCGTGTACGAGCGGCTCGACCACCTCAGCGCCCGCGACCTGCTGGACGCGGTGCGCTTCCCGCCCACGGCGCGGCACCTGGCCTTCGAGGTGTTCACCCGCAGCTTCTTCGCCGACCCCGGCGTGCTGTCGGCCGCCGAACTCGCGCTGATGTTCCACGTGTACTTCCTCGGCTCGTCCGAGGGACTGGTGTTCGACGTGCCGAACTCGCCGTTCCCGCAGGCTCTGTGGGACCCCCTGGAGCGCTACCTGGCCAAGCGCGGGGTCCGGCTGCGGACCGGCGTGCGGGTCGAGGAGGTGCGCCGGGGGCGGGAGCCCGGGGAAGGAGAGTCCTGGGAAGGGGGGCACCGGGGACGGGAGCGCCGAGAAGGGGAGCCCCGAGGAGGAGAGTTCGGGGAAGGGGAGCGCCGGTTCACGCTGCGCGGGCGCACGTCCGGGGGCGAGCGCTTCGAGGAGGACGCGGACGCCGTCGTGCTCGCCGCCGACCCCGCCGGAACCCGCGACCTGGTGGCGGCCTCGCCGGAGCTGGGCGAGTCGGAGCTGGGCGGGCTGGAGTCGAGCGCGCTGGAGTCGAGTGCGCTGAAGCCGAGTGAGCTGGAACCGGGCGGGGCGGCCTGGCGCGACCGGATGGCCCGGGTGCGCACGGCTCCCCCGTTCCTGGTGTCGCGCTACTGGCTGGACCGGCCCGTGCGCCCGCACCGCCCCGCCTTCCTGGGCACGGCGGGCTACCCCACCCTGGACAACATCAGCGTGCTGGAGCGCTACGAGGACGAGGCCTACGAGTGGACCCGGCGCACCGGCGGGTCGGTGGTGGAGCTGCACGCCTACGCGCTGGAGGAGGGGTGTCACCCCGAGTACGAGCAGCACCGGCTCCGTGAGCAGGCCGAGTCCGTCTACCCGGAGCTGCGCCGGGCCCGCGCGGTCGACGTCCGGCACGAACTGCGCGCCGACTGTCCGCTGTTCGCCCCCGGCAGCCACCGGGACCGGTGCGGGGTGACCACACCCGACCCGTTCGTGACGGTGGCGGGCGACCACGTGCGCACCGACCTGCCCGTGGCCCTCATGGAACGCGCCGCCACCAGCGGCCTGCTCGCGGCCAACGCCCTGCTGTCGCGGTGGGGGCGGCCGGGGCACACGGTGTGGACCGTGCCCCGGCAGGGGCGGTCGGCACCGCTGCGGGCGCTCGCCCGCTGGTCCCGCTAAACCCAGTGTCAGACCGGGCTCTACGGGTGCATGGCCGAGGTACGCCAACTGTCCTACGCCAACCCCGCTCTACCCAGCGCCAGACCGGGCTCTACGGGTACGTGGTCGGGGTCTGCTGGAGGTTCTACGCCAACCCCACTGCACCCAGCGCCAGCCCGGGCCCTACGGGTGCGTGGTTGCCGACACCAGCATCCTCTACGTCAACCCCGTTGGGTCCAGCGCCAGCCCGGGCTCTACGGGTGCGTGGTCGGGGTCTACTGGAAGTTCTACACCAACCCCTTGTGGCGCAGAACCGCTGAAGTTCCCCGCTCAACCCCCTGGAACGAAGCGCGACTGGAGACCGAACCCCACAACCCCATTAACTTGCTGGCGTAGGAATGCTCTACGCCAACCCCGCTGAGTCCTCCGTCAGCCCGAGTCCTACGGGTGCGTGGTTGCCGACACCGCTTCGCTCTACGCCGACCCCGCTCCACCTAGCGTCAGCCCGCGCTCTACGGGTGCCTGGTTGCTGACGCAAGGACGCTCTACAACGTGCGGACCCCCTACGACGCGCGGTCACGTGCGGGGCTTCGTGGTCGCTGTTGGTCTGAACCGTGTACCCCCGTCCCCGGATGGCTGAGGGGTCACTCCCGGTGGGCGTTCCACCCGGCGTTCTTCCGAACGCCTTCGTGACGCCCACCAGACACCTGGAGTGACCCAAGTGCAGGGATCTCCTTCGCCAAGTTCGCTAGGCGAACTTGCCCTCAGTCGGTCCCCGCCCCCAGCACTGAACCTTGTTGCCAGTGCCCACCACGACCACCCCCCAGGGGCGGACGGGGAACCCGCACGCTCTACGGGTACCTGGCTGCTGTTTCCGGCACGCTCTACACCAACCCCCTGGGGCGGGACACCGCTGAAAGTTCCCCCTCAACCCCCCGGGACGAAACGCGACCACAGACCTGGACCACACACCCCATTAACTTGCTGACACCGGTCCGCTCTACGCCGACCCCCCTGGGTACGGCGTCAGCCCGGGTTCTACGGGTGCGTGGTTGCTGACACAGCGACGCTCTACGCCGACCCCGCTGGGTACAGCGCCAGCCCGCGCTCTACGGGTGCGTGGTTGCACGCACCCGCTCTACGGGCGGACCGCCACGCGGCCTCGGCTCAGCCGGGCCAGCGGCCGGTGCTTCTGAGCAGGTACCGGCGCTCCGCGTAGTCCAGGTCGTCCTTCCACAGGCGCCGGGCGGCCATCCGCATCACGGGGCGCACGACCGGCCCCGCCAGCCTGCGGGCCAGCAGGAAGCCGATCCGCTCCGAGCTGGCCACGGTCGCCTCGATGACCGCCGTGCGCGGCACGCCCTTGTCGTCCACGCCCAGCGGGGTGGCGTGCGTCTCCACCACGCTGCCCAGGCCCTCGCCCTCGATGATGCGCATGACCACCGTGCGCGGGTCCGGGCAGCGGAACTCCGCGCGCACCGGCACGCCCCAGCGGCCCGCCACGCGGAAGCCCACGTCCACCACCATGCGGTCCGGGTCGGGATCGGCTCCCTTGGGCACCTCGGTCACCTTCAGCCCCACGAACGAGTAGGGGTGGAACCACGAGCCGTGCCAGGGGTCGAGCCGGTTGGCCACCACGTCCTCGGGTTCGCACCGCCCCGCCAGGCTCTCCACCGCCACCAGGCTCCCGGGCAGCGCGGGGCGCTCGGGGACCACCGGCGCGTCCAGGGGCTCCTCCCCGCCCTCCCGGTCCAGGCGCACCCACACCAGGACGCCGTCGTCGTGCACCGGGTAGGGGTCCCACCCGGGGAAGCCGCCGCTGCCCAGCGAGAGCCCGTGCCACCGGCACACCAGGCGCCCGGAGTCCACCGCGCCCCGGCACAGCGGCGCGCCCAGGTGCGGGCAGGCGCCCGGCCCTGCGTGCGCGGTCCCGTCCGGGGTGCGCCAGGCCACCAGCTCGGTTCCGGCCACGACGCGCCCGAACGGCCGGTCCGCGCGGACCTCGCTGCTCGCGGCCAGCACGAACCAGTTCCCCGAGGGCCGGGCGAGCGCGCGTTTGAGCGCCGACCCGATGACGGAGGGCGAACCCTCCCGCCAGGTCGGCTCCTGGGTGTTCCACGTGGTGGCGGGCATGCGGCGCAGGGGAAGCCGCCGCGGTCGCGGGTCGGGCAGTGTCACGGGGTCCTCCAGGTGGTCGGGGGGACGGGGGTCCTCAGCCGGTCCGCGGACGCGGCAGGCGGCGCGCGATCAGCGACCGCGCGAGGGCGGGTAGGGCGGCGGCCGCCTTGCGGGTGTCCGAGACGCGGTGCCGGACGCTCCACACGTCGTAGTCGGCCGCGCGCACCTCGTCCAGGATCGCGCGGTAGAGCCGGAAGGCCGTGGCGACACACGGGCGCGCCACGGGGGAGAGCATCGCGATGCCCGGTTCGGCCCGCCGGTAGAAGCCCTGGTTGACCTCCACCAGGTCGGCGAGTGCCTCCCGCACGCGCGGGTGCGGCTCCCTGGCCCGCGCGCACTGCTCCAGCAGTTCGCGGTCCACGCCGTGCGCGGCCAGGGCCTCCTCCGGCAGGTAGACGCGGCCGCGCCGCAGGTCCTCGGCCACGTCCCGCAGGAAGTTGGTCAGCTGGAAGGCCTCGCCCAGCGCGGCGGCGTGCGGGGCCGCCTCCTCGCGCGGGGCCACCGTCCCCAGGACCGGCAGCACCTGGAGGCCGATCACCGCGGCCGAGCCGTACATGTACTCGCGCAGGTGCTCCAGGTCGCGGTAGCCGGTCACGGTCAGGTCCATGCGCATGGAGGCCATGAACGCGGTGAAGTAGGCGTGCGGCAGCGCGTACCGGTGGACCGTGTGCGCCAGGGCGGACAGCACGGGCGCCGCCTCGGGGTCCCGCGCGGGCTCCCCGCCCAGGACCCGGGCCAGGTCGGCGTCGATGACGTCCAGGCGGGCGGTCTGGTCCGCCACCGTGGCGCCCGGCGACGGCTCGTCGACGATGTCGTCCACCCACCGCGCGAAGCCGTACAGCGCGTGCACCCCGGGCCGGTGCTCGGGCGGCAGCACCCGCGTGGCCGTGTAGTAGGTGCGCCCGTGGTGGGCGTGCAGGGCCCGGCACCTGAGGTAGGCCTCCCGCAGCGGCCCGCCGGTGATCCCGGCGGCGTCGAGTTCCGCGGTTCCCGCGCTCATCGGCCCCCTCCCGTTCTGCGGACCACCTCTGCCGCGGCGAGCTTTCCCGAGATCAGCACGGTCGGCAGGCCGACCCCCGGTGTGGTCCCGCACCCGGCCAGGACGGCGTTGGAGGTGCCGGGGACGGTGTTGCGCGGACGGAACGGCCCCGTCTGGGCGAAGGTGTGCGACAGCGAGAACGGCGTGCCGTGCGCGAGCCCCTGCCGCGCCCAGTCCGCCGGGGTGACCAGGTGCTCGGCCCGCACGGAGGCGTCCAGCCCGTCCAGTCCGCGTTCCTCCAGGACCCCGACCAGGCGGTCCCGGTAGCGCGGCCCCTCGCGGTCCCAGTCGATGCGGCCCGCGGCCAGGTTGGGCGCCGGGGCGAGCACGTACAGCAGGTGGCGCCCCTCCGGGGCCAGCGACGGGTCGGTGAGGGTGGGCTGGGTGACCAGCAGGGAGGGGTCGCTCATGGTGCGGCCCTCGCGGATGATCTCGGTGAAGGTGCGCTTCCACGCGGCGCCGAAGGAGATGGTGTGGTGGCCCAGCCGCTCCCAGGTGCGGTCGGTGCCCAGGTGCAGCACGACCGCCGAGGGCGAGTAGCGCGTGGCCACGGGGCGCCGGGGCGTGTGGCCGAGCAGCCGGTGGGCGGCGGGCAGGTCCGCGGTGAGCACCACCTGGTCGCAGGCCAGGCGCTCCCCGTCCCCGGTGACGACGGCGTTGACGCGGTCACCCGCGCGCTCCAGGCGCACGACCTCCTGCCCGTAGCGGACGGTCCCCCCGGCCTTGGCGACCGCTCCCGCGAGGGCGTCGCCCAGGGCGCGCATCCCTCCCCTGGGGAAGTACACCCCGGCGACGGTGTCCATGTAGGCGATGACGGCGTAGGCGGCCAGGGCGCTCTCCGGCGCCACCCCCGCGTACAGCGACTGGAAGGAGAAGATCCGGCGCAGCCGCTCGTCGCGCACGTGGCGGCCCACGGCCGGGGCCAGCCTGCCGAAGCCCCCCATCGCGGCGAGCCGGAACAGGTCGGGGCGGACCAGGTCCAGAGGGGAGCGGAACCGGGCGTCGATGAACGAGCGCATCTCCACCCGGTACAGCCGGGTGAGCCAGTCGCGCAGCCGCAGGTAGCCGTCGGCCTCGCGCTGCCCGGCCACCCGGGCGACCTCGGCGGCCATCGCCTCGCGCTCGGTGTGCACGTCGATCACCGAGCCGTCGGCGAAGGAGGCGCGGTAGGCGGGGCTGAGCGGCACCAGGTCCAGCCGGTCGGCCACGGTCTCGCCGACCGCGCCCAGGGCCTCCTCCAGGAGTTCGGGCATGGTGAGCACGGTGGGACCGGTGTCGATCTGGAAGCCGTCCAGGTCGAGCCGCCCCGCGCGCCCGCCCGGGTGCTCCTCGCGCTCGACCACGGTGACCTCGCGCCCCGCGCCCAACAGGTGCAGGGCGCAGGCCAGACCGGACAGCCCGGCGCCCACGACGACCACGGGACCGCGTCCGCGCGGCCCGGACCCGGCCCGGGGCGGAGTCGGCGGCTCGGGGGTGTCCTCAGGCACGGTGGTGCTCCTCTCCGGTGTTGCGGATACCTTCCCCGCCTGACGGGTCACACACGGTCACGCGCGATCCGGGAGGCCAGGCCGCCCAGTCCCTCCAGCACGTGCGCGGGCGCGTCGAGCCCCTCCAGGTGCGCCCGCCCCTGTTCGGCGAGCTCGCGGCACCTGGCGCCGACCAGGTCGCGTGCGCCGAGGCGGTCCAGCACGTCGGCCGCCTCAACCGGGTCCACGTCCGCGCCGGGGAGGCCGATCCGGTCGAGCAGCCGCAGCGCGGCGTCGTCCCCGCGCTCGCGCGCCAGGCGGGTGCCGGTCACCAGCAGCAGCGTGCACTTGCCCTCGCGGATGTCCTCGCCCACGGGCTTGCCGGTCCGGGAGCTGTCCCCGTAGACGCCGAGCAGGTCGTCCCTGAGCTGGAAAGCGATGCCCACGTCCCTGCCGTAGCCGCGCAGGGCCCGCACCGCCGCCGGGTCGGCCCCGGCCATCGCCGCGCCCAGGTGCAGGGGGCGTTCGACGCTGTAGGAGGCCGTCTTGAGCATGTCCACGCGCAGGGCGGCCTCCTCCGAACGCTCCCGTCGCGCCTGGGCGCGCACGTCGAGGAACTGCCCGGCCATGATCTCGGTGCGCAGGTCCCGCCACACGGCCCGCGCCCGGACGGGTTCGGGCACGCCCGGCAGGGCCTCGTTGAGCATGTCGTCGGCCCAGACCAGGGCCAGGTCGCCCACGAGGACGGCCAGCGCCTCCCCGTACCGGCGGGAGTCGCCGACGTGGCCGTCCCGCTCGTGTTCGAGGGCGTGCGCGGCGTGCACCGAGGGACGGCCCCGGCGGGTCGGCGAGCCGTCCATGACGTCGTCGTGGACGAGCGCGCAGGTCTGGACGAGTTCGACCGCGGCGCAGGCCTGGCGGGCGGCGCGGGCCGTCTCCCCCGAGGGGGCGCCTCCGCCCGCGATCCACCCCCACCAGGCGAGCAGGGGCCGCATCCGCTTGCCGCCGTCCAGGGTGAAGCGGACGGTGGTCCCGGCCAGGTCCCGGCCGAACTCTCCGTCGAGGCCCTCCGAGTCGCGGAGCCTGCGCTCCAGGTAGTCCTTGAGCGACTCCTCCAGGGCCGCGCGCTCGTCGGCGACTCCGGCGTCCGGCGGGTGCGGGTGCCTGTGGGTGTTCAGGATGGGATTGACGGTGTCCTCCCCGGGTAGCATCCGGACAATGCGACTCGGTTTCCATGAATCTTGGCAACCGAACTACTTCCCCCTCTGCGAGGGTCAAACCCTTCGCTGGTGGAGGGGTGTGCGCCTCCCGGAGAGGGTTTGCGCGTCCCGGTGGCGCTTAGACTTCCAGGAACGGCCGGAGCCACCGGCCACGAACGCGAGAGAGGAACCATGGACACCGCGTCGGCCGCATCCTCTCCCCCCGACTTCGGAGGGTCCGGGACCGCGGATCCCGAGGCCAGGTCGCGGGCCGAACTCTACGACGCGTTGCAGACCGACGGGCAGCGACTCGCCGTACGGCTCATCCGTCTGCTGCACCGGATGGCGGAGCGCTCGGGGATGAACCCGACCGACTTCCAGTGCTACACGCTGCTGCGCGTGGGCGGTTCCATGACACCGGGCGAGATCGCCGACAGCCTGTGCCTGTCCACCGGTTCGGTGACCGGGGTGATCGACCGGCTGGAGGCGCACGGCCTGGCCGAGCGCACCCGCCACCCCGAGGACCGGCGCAAGGTCGCCGTCCGGCTGACCGACGACGCCGCGCGCCTGGGCCCCGCCACCGCGCCCGGGATGCGCGAGGCGATGACGGCCGCGCACGCCGACTACTCGCTGGAGGAGCTGGCCACGATCACGGACTGGCTGGACCGGATCGGCGCGACACTGGACCGGCTGTCCGCGAAGACGGAGCCGTGAGGCCGGAGGGGCGACGGTCGGAGCCGTGAGCATGGGACCCGCCAGGGACGAGCGGAGCGACGGTGACCACCCCTACCCCGATGTGTGCGGGCATATGCCGCTATGTACCCGGACAGGGCCCATAGCGCCACAAAGAATACTTCGCCGCTCGTAAGCCAACACTCCACAGTTGTGCGGTTGCTTCACGAAACGGCTTCCGGCACCTACCATCCCACGGGACATGTCCGTGGACCGGTGCCCGCACCGGCCCCTCATCCCCCGACCAGGGACAGCGATCCTCCGGGGCTGGGAAGGAGCCAGCATCTCATCCCTACGCGAGTACATCCGAGAACACACCAACCCCACGGTCTTCGGGGTTTCCGGGGTCGTGATCCTCGCCTTCGTCATCGTCGGCATCGTCGCCACCGAGCCGATGCTCGACGCGGCCACCGCCGCGCGCGACTGGATCGGGGAGAAGCTCGGCTGGATCTACGTCCTGTCCACCACCTTCTTCCTCGTGATGGCGATCTTCCTCATGCTGAGCCGGTTCGGGAAGATCCGCCTGGGTCCGCCCGACTCCCGGCCCGAGTTCGGGACGCTGGCCTGGTTCGCCATGCTGTTCACCACCGGCATGGGCATCGGCCTGGTGTTCTGGGGGGTGTCGGAGCCCATCCACCACCTGACCTCGCCGCGCTCGGCCGAGTTCGTCACCCCCGAGGGTGAGCCGCCCATGCCGGAGGCGGCGAGCGAGGCCCTGGCCCTGAGCTACTTCCACTGGAGCTTCCACCCCTGGGCCATCTACATCGCGCTCGGCCTGTCGCTGGGCTACTTCGCCTTCCGCAAGGGCCTCCCCCTGCGCCCCGCCTCCGCGCTCTACCCCCTCCTGGGCGACCGGGCCTTCGGCTGGCCGGGGAACGTGGTGGACATCCTCGCCATCTTCGGCACGATCTTCGGCCTGGCCACCTCGCTGGGCCTGGGCACCCTCCAGATCAACGGCGGGCTCAACCACGTCTTCGGCATCCCCTCGAACGCCACCGTGCAGTCGATCATCATCATCCTGATCACCGCGGTCGCGCTGGTCAGCGTGCTCTCGGGCATCGACAAGGGCATCCGCCGCCTGTCGATGATCAACCTGTGGCTGGCCTTCCTGCTGCTGGTGGTCGTCTTCGCCCTGGGACCCAAGCTGTGGATCGCCAGCATCATGACCACGGGCGCGGGCGAGTACCTGAGCAACATCGTCGAGTGGAGCCTGGCCTTCCCGAGCCCGCTCGTCGACGAGACGGCGGCGGCCTGGACCACCGCGTGGCCCATCTTCTACTGGGGTTGGTGGATCTCCTGGGCGCCGTTCGTGGGCATCTTCCTGGCCCGGATCTCCTACGGCCGCACCATCCGCGAGTTCGTCATCGGGGCGCTGTTCGCCCCCGTCGCCGTGTCCATCCTGTGGTTCGGGGTGTTCGGCGGCTCCGGCCTGTACTACGAGCTGTTCGGGAACGCCGGCCTGAGCGCGCTGAGCGAGGAGGACCGGTCCTTCCGCCTGCTGGAGCTGCTGCCCGGAGGGCCGCTCATCGGCGGCGTCATCTCCGTCCTGCTGATCATCGTGGTGGCGGTCTTCTTCATCACCTCCTCCGACTCCGGCTCCCTGGTGGTGGACACGCTCGCCAGCGGCGGGGGGGCCNTTCTGGGCGATCAGCGAGGGCGCGGTCACCCTGATCCTGCTGGTGCTGGGCGGGGAGAACGCGCTGTCGGCGCTCCAGGCCGCGTCCGTGGTCACCGGACTTCCCTTCGCGATCATCCTGATCCTCATGGTGTGGGGGCTGATCAAGGCCCTGTCCGAGGAACCCAAGCCCGGAAGCCCGAGGGAGCAGCGCGCCGAGGACCGCCCCAGGTCCGACCGCTCCCCGGAGAAGCAGGCGCGCGACCAGTCCCCGTAGTTCCCGTCAGCACGAGGAAAGGAGGCGGCCGTGGCGCCGAAGAAGTTCCACAACCCCTTCCACGGTGTGGTGGACATGATCACCGAGATGAACCGCATCTCCGACAGCATGTCCTCGATGGAGACCGGCAACGCCGGCGAGCGCGAGCGCGGGCACGCCGACGCGTGGAGCCCGCCCACCGACATCCTCGCCCGGGGCGACGACCTGGTCGTCCGCTGCGAGGTCCCCGGGGTCCAGGAGCAGGACGTGTCCGTGAGCCTCAACAACGGCATCCTCACCATCAGCGGCGAGCGCCGCCGGGACGGGGACGACGTCGTCTACTACTCCTCCGAGCGGTTCATGGGCACGTTCCGCCGGGAGATCAGCCTCCCGGAGGCGGTGGACGAGGAGGACATCGAGGCCAGCTACGGCGAGGGGCTGCTGGAAGTGGTGGTGCACGGCGCCGCCAACGCCCGCGGGCCCCGGCGCATCACCATCCGCAAGCGGACGCCGAAGAGGTCCTAGACACCGTCCGCGGGGCGGGTCCGGCGCGGCCGGGCCCGCCCCGCCGGCGTCCGGGGGCCGGATGTGGCGCGGGGCACCCGGGCGCCGGGAACCGGACGGCCCCGCGATCCGACCCGTAGGGGGAACGGCCGCGAGAACGCGGCTCGTACCCCCGGAGGGAACATGGACCGCATCCGCACCAGCCGTACCGCATGGGCCGCCTCACTGCTCTGCCTCGGCCTCACCCTCACCGCCTGCGGCGGGGCCGCGGAGGGCGGCGCCGCCCCGGCGGAGGAGGCCGCCGAGAGCGTGGCGACCGCCGCCGACGCCTTCTCCGTGACCGACCCCTGGATCAAGGCCGTCACCGCCGAGGAGGGGATGACCGGCGTCTTCGGCGTGCTGGCCAACGGCTCCGACGAGGAGATCACCGTCGTCTCGGCCAGCTACGACGCGGCCGGGATGGTCGAGCTGCACGAGGTCGTCTCCGAGGGGACCGACGCCACCATGCGCGAGAAGGAGGGCGGGTTCCCCATCCCCGCCGGGGGCAGCGCCGCCCTGGAGCCCGGCGGCGACCACATCATGCTCATGGAGCTGGCCGAGGACCTCCAGCCGGGAGCCGAGGCGACCGTCACCGTGGAGTTCTCCGACGGCTCCACCGCCGAGTTCACCGCCGCGGTCAAGGACTACGCCGGGGCCAACGAGGAGTACGGGGGCGACGCGGAGGGCGGCCACGGCGAGGGGCACGGCGACGGCGGGCACGGCGACGAGGGAGAGGGCTCCGAGGCGCACGGGGACGAAGGGCACGGGGACCACTGATGGGCGGCGAGGCTCGGCTCAGCCGCAGAGGGCTGTTCCTGGGCGGCGCGGCCGCCGGTGTCGGCGCGGCCGGGGGCGCGCTCGCCCACCGGTGGGCCGCGGAACCGGCGGCGGCGCCCCAGGCGTCCCCGCTCAACGGAACGCTGACCGTGCCGTTCCACGGCGTGCGGCAGGCGGGCGTGGAGACCCCGCCGCAGACGCACGGCACCTTCGTCGCGCTGGACCTGGAACCGGGGACGGACGCGGGCGCGGTCGGTCGGCTCCTGCGACTGCTCAGCGACGACGCGGCCCGCCTGTCCCGGGGCGAGCCCGCCCTGGCCGACACCGAGCCCGAACTCGCCCTGGTCCCGGCCCGGCTCACCACCACGTTCGGGTTCGGGCGCGGGCTGGTGGAACGGGTGGACCCCGACGCGGTGCCGGACTGGCTGGGGCCCCTGCCCGAGTTCGGGCACGACCGGCTCGACCCGGCCTGGGGCGAGGCGGACCTGCTGCTCCAGGTGTGCGCGGACGACCCCGTGACCGTCTCCCACGCGGTGCGGATGATGCTCAAGGACGCGCGGGCCTTCGCGCGGGTGCGGTGGACGCAGAGCGGGTTCCGCCGGGCCCACGGCTCCCAGCCCGAGGACACCAGCATGCGCAACCTGATGGGGCAGGTGGACGGGACCGTCAACCCCGCGCCGGGAACCGGGGACTTCGACCGGCTGGTGTGGGGCGGGGACTCGCCGCGGTGGCTCAGGGGAGGCACGAGCCTGGTGCTGCGCCGCATCGCCACCCACCTGGACACCTGGGACGAGCTGGACCGGCCCGCCCGGGAGGCGGTCATCGGCCGACGCCTGGACAACGGCGCGCCGCTGACCGGCGCCGAGGAGCACGACGAGCCCGACCTGGAGGCCACGGACGGCTCCGGGCTGACCGTCATCGCGGACTTCGCCCACATCCGGCGGGCCCGCACCGACGACCCGGGCCAGCGGATCTTCCGGCGCGCCTACAACTACGACGAGCGCGGCTCCGGAGGCGAGGAGGCGGGGCTGCTGTTCGCCTCCTTCCAGGCCGACCCGCTGCGCCAGTTCGTGCCCATCCAGCGGCGCCTGGACGAGCTGGACCTGCTCAACGAGTGGGTGACCGCCGTGGGCTCGGCGGTGTTCGCCGTCCCGCCGGGCTGCGCGGAGGGGGGGTACGTGGGCCAGGCCCTGCTGGAGGGGTGAGGCCCCGGCCCCGGCGACCGGTTCCGGCCTCCGGGGCCGGTTGGGGGAAGGGAGCGCCCCCGAGCACACACCGCGGGCCGGCCCGGCGGACTTCCCCACGGGCCCCGGCCGTGCGGCGGCCCGGCGGGGTCCTCCGCGGAAGTCGGACGGACCGCACCGCGCGGCCGACCGCTCGGCCCACCCCCCTGGGCGGGGGCCCGGAACGGGTGCGACGATGAACCCATGACGGAGCGGCCACCCCTGCGCGCGGCCCGCGCCGGGGTGTTCGCCTCGGTGTGCTCCGCCGTGTCCGTGGGCGGCCACGCGCTGTCCTCCGAGCACGCCGTCCCGCTGGGCGGGCTGCTCGTCGGCGCCGCCCTGGTCTACGCCTCCGCCTGGGCCGCGACCGGCCGCGAACGCGGACTCGGCGCGATCGCCGGATGGATGGCGTGGGGCCAGCTGGCCCTGCACCTGGTGTTCTCCATGGCCCAGGCGGCGGGGGGCGC
>ANAW01000165.1:0-21204 GCA_000340945.1 Nocardiopsis synnemataformans DSM 44143
CGAGATGCTCGTCGCCCACCTCGTGGCGGGCGCCGTGTGCGCGTGGTGGCTGCGCCAGGGCGAGGCGGCGCTCTTCGCCTACCTGCGCCTGGCCGCCGCCGCGCTGCTGCCCGTCCTGGTGCTCGCGGTCCCGCGGCTGGTGCCCGAGCGGGTGCCCTCTGCCCCGCTCCCCGAACGCGAGACGCCCGCCCCCGCCGCGCCCTACCTCCGGCACAGCCTGGTTCTGAGGGGACCGCCCGCGGCACAGGCCGTGTTCGACCGGAGCCCGCACCGCCGCGCGGCGGTCAGCGTCCGCGAACACGCCCCGGGTCGCTGACCCGCTCCCTGCCCGCGCCCGCGCTTCCGGTGCGCCTCCCACCGCGACGGTGACGTCCGTGAGGGCCAGCCCTGAGCTGCCCTCGCGCCGCGCCGTGCCCGCGGGGGAACCGGCCGCGCGGCCTCGGCTCCGCCCGAGCGGACACGGATGTCCGGGTCAGCGCCTCCCCGCCGCGACCTCCGCACCGCCGCGCCCCGCGCGGGCGTCCGGAGGCGCGTCCGGTCCCCGCGTGCCCGGGACCGGTCCCCGCCGGGGACCGGCCGCGCACGCTCCCGTCACCGCGCGCACCACCGCCCGGGGCCACCGGCCGCCGGGCCGCTGGTGCACGCCGGAACCCGGAGCACCGATGCCCACCGACACCGTCTTCCAGGAGCAGCGCCCGGCACGGGCGCGCCGTTCCCACCCCGACCGCCCTGCGCGCCGCCCCTGGCGCGACCACCGCACCGAGCCGTCGCGCTCCCCCGCACCGGGCGAGGCGGAGGAGCCCCCGCACGCGGAGGAGCGCGCCCACGCGGACGCGAGCCACCGGGAGAGGTCCGCCCCCTCAGAGGGGTCCGCACGCCCGCAGGAGCCCGCCCGTTCGGAGGAGCCCCCGCACACGGAGGAGCGCGCCCACGCGGACGCGCGCCACCGTGAGCGGGACGGCGAGCTCGACCGGCTGGCGCTCGCCGCCCGTGAGGGCTCGGCCGCCGCGCTCGACGCGTTCGTCCGCCGCACCCGCCCCGACGTCGCCCGCTACATCGCCCGCAGGGTCCACCCCGACCGCGTCGAGGAGCTCAGCCAGGAGACCTACCTGCGGGCCCTGCGCGGCCTGCCCCGGTTCGCCGGGCGCGCCCCGGCG
Source organism: Nocardiopsis synnemataformans DSM 44143 (assembly GCA_000340945.1). GTDB lineage: Bacteria > Actinomycetota > Actinomycetes > Streptosporangiales > Streptosporangiaceae > Nocardiopsis > Nocardiopsis synnemataformans. Next base: position 1,158 of record ANAW01000165.1, read on the forward strand.
CGGACCTGGCTGCTGGCCATCGCCCGCAACACCGTCGCCGACCGCTACCGCCGCGACGCGGCCCGCCCCGACTGCGTGCACCCCGCCGACTGGGACCTGCTGCCCGCCCGGACCGTCCGGTTCGACGAGCACGTGGCCCTGCTCTGCCTGCTGGACGGGCTCGCGGCCGAGCGGCGGCAGGCGTTCGTCCTCACGCAGGTGGAGGGCCTGTCCTACGCCGAGGCCGCCCGACTGGCGGACGTGCCCGTGGGCACGATCCGCTCGCGGGTCGCCCGGGCCCGGGGCGACCTGGTGCGCGGGCTCACCGCCTGAGGGCGACGCGACGAGGCCCCGGGCCGCTCCGCGTGCGCGGGCGGCCCGGGGCCTCGGGCGAGGGGACGTGCCGGAGCGCGGTGCCCGGAGAGGGCCCGCGGGCCCGCCCCACACCCCGTGATCTTGTACTTATAGCGAGGTTGGACGTTCGAGACTCGCTATAAGTACAAGATCATCGCGGGTCAGAGCCCGGTGCGGCGCACCGGCAATACTTCCGGTCGGCCGGTCAGAAGACCCGGTCGGCCGCGTAGGGGCCGATCACGGCCAGCGCGCGCGGCCGCGACAGCAGGTCGGCGGCCACCTCGGCCACCTCCGCGCCGGTCACCGCGTCGAACAGCGCCAGGCTCTGGTCGATCGAGTAGTGGCCGGGCCGGTGCAGCTCGTGCGAGAGCAGCCGCCCCATCCGCGCGTTGGTGCCCTCGCTGCCCAGCACCAGCGACCCCTGGATCTGGCCCTTGGCGCGGGTCAGCTCCTCCTCGGTGATGCCCGAGGCGGCCACCTTCGCCAGCTCCTCGCGGCACACCCCGATGACCTCGTCGGCCTTCTCCGGCAGGCAGCCCGCGTAGATCTGGAAGCTGCCGGTGTCGGCGTAGTCGGCGTTGTAGGCGTGCACCGCGTAGGCCAGGCCGCGCTTCTCGCGCACCTCCTGGAACAGGCGGGAGGACATCCCGCCGCCCAGGGCGGCGCTGAGCAGCCGCAGCGCGTACCACCGCGGGTCGGTGCGGCACAGCCCCTCCGACCCCAGGATGATGTGCGCCTGCTCGGTCTCGCGCGGCTGCACCACCGTGCCGCCGTAGGTGGCGACCGGGGAGCCGCCGATGCGGGGGCGCGCGGGGCGGGCGTCCCCGGCGGCGGCCGAGTGCTCGGCGAACAGCGCGCGGACCTGCTCCACCACCCGGTCGTGGTCCAGGCTGCCCGCGGCGGTCACGATCAGCTCACCGGGCACGTAGGCGTCGCGGTACTGCTCGGCGATGCGGTCGCGGGAAAGCGCCTCGATGCTGTCGGTGGTGCCCAGGATCGGTCGTCCCAGCGGCGTGTCGCCGAAGAAGTGCGCCGCGAAGACGTCGTCCACCAGGTCGGCGGGCTCGTCCTCGTACATGGCGATCTCCTCCAGGATCACGCCCCGCTCGGTCTCCACCTCGCCCTCGTCGAGCACCGAGTTGGCCACCATGTCACCGACGACGTCGACGGCCAGCGGCAGGTCGCGGTCGAGCACCTTCGCGTAGTAGCAGGTGTGCTCCTTGGTGGTGTAGGCGTTGTGGTCGGCGCCCACACCGTCCAGCAGCGCGGAGATCTCCAGCGCCGAGCGCTCCTTGGTCCCCTTGAACAGCAGGTGCTCCAGGAAGTGCGCCGAACCCGCGTGCGCGGAGTCCTCGTCGCGGGAACCCGTGGTCGCCGAGACCCCGAACGCGGCGGAGCGCACGCCCGGCACGGCCTCGGTGACCACGCGCAGGCCGCCGGGCAGCACCGTGCGGCGCACCAGTCCGGTACCGCCGTCCGGCTCCAGCAGCGTCACGGTCGTGCCCGGGTCCTGCTCGGCGGCGATGGGGACAGAGCTCATGGATCCTTCTTCTTCGTCGGGACGTCGGCGGCCGGTCCACCCGGCGGTTCCGGCCGAGGATACGCGCCGGGGCGGCCGCACCCAAGGTGCGACCGCCCCGGCGTCGGTCAGGATCAGGTGTTCTCCGAACGCCCGCCCGAGCTGCGGCGGCGACGACGGCGCGGGGCGTCCCCGCCGTTCTTGTCACCGCCGTCGTCCTCGGCCGGGGAGTCCTCGTCCTCGGCTGCGGGGGCGGCGGCCGGAGCGGCCTGGGCCGACTCGGCCTCCACGACCTCGACCGGGGCCAGCGACAGCTTGCCGCGGTCGTCGATCTCGCGGATCTCGACCTGGATCTTCTCGCCGATGCTGATCACGTCGTCGAGGTTCTCGATCCGCTTGCCGCCGTGCAGCTTGCGGATCTGCGAGATGTGCAGCAGGCCGTCCTTGCCGGGCAGCAGCGACACGAACGCGCCGAACGTGGTCGTCTTGACGACGGTGCCCAGGTAGCGGTCCCCGACCTCGGGCATCGTCGGGTTGGCGATCTGGTTGATCGTGTCCCGCGCGGCCTCGGCGGAGGGTCCGTCGGTGGCACCGATGTAGATCGTGCCGTCGTCCTCGATCGTGATCTCGGCGCCGGTGTCGTCCTGGATCGAGTTGATCATCTTGCCCTTGGGGCCGATGACCTCGCCGATCTTCTCCACCGGGACCTTGACGGTGAGGATGCGCGGAGCGTTCGGGCTCATCTCGGCCGGACGCTCGATGGCCTCCTGCATGACGTCGAGGATGGCCAGGCGGGCGCCGCGGGCCTGCTGGAGCGCGAGCGCCAGCTGCTCGGCGGGGATGCCGTCGAGCTTGGTGTCCAGCTGGAGGGCCGTGATGAGGTCACGGGTACCGGCGACCTTGAAGTCCATGTCGCCGAACGCGTCCTCGGCACCCAGGATGTCGGTGAGGGTGACGAACTCGTCGCCCTCGCTGATCAGGCCCATGGCGATGCCCGACACCATCTCCTTGAGCGGCACGCCGGCCGCCATCAGGGACATGGTGGAGGCGCAGACCGAGCCCATCGAGGTGGAGCCGTTGGAGCCCAGGGCCTCCGACACCTGACGGATGGCGTAGGGGAACTCCTCGCGGGCGGGCAGGACCGGGAGCAGGGCGCGCTCGGCGAGGGCGCCGTGCCCGATCTCGCGCCGCTTGGGCGAGCCCACCCGGCCGGTCTCACCGGTGGAGTAGGGCGGGAAGTTGTAGTTGTGCATGTAGCGCTTGGTCTTGTCCGGGTTGAGCGTGTCAACCATCTGTTCCATGCGCAGCATGTTGAGCGTGGTGACACCCATGATCTGGGTCTCGCCGCGCTCGAAGAGGGCCGAGCCGTGCACCCGCGGCAGAACGCCGACCTCGGCGCTCAGCTGGCGGATGTCCTTGGGGCCGCGGCCGTCGATGCGGATCCCGTCGCGCAGCACGCGCTCGCGCATGAGCTGCTTGCTCAGGGAGCGGAAGGCGGCGCCGATCTCCTTCTCGCGGCCCTCGAAGTCCTCGGCGAGCTTCTCGGCGGCCGAGGCCTTGACGCGGTCCAGCTCGGTCTCGCGCTCCTGCTTGTCCGCGATGGTGAGCGCCTTGGACAGCTCCCCGCGGACGGCGCCCTCGACGGCGGCGTACGCGTCGTCCTCGTAGTCGAGGAAGATCGGGAACTCGCCCTGCTCGCGGCTGGCCTGGTCGGCGACGGCCTGCTGGGCCTTGCACAGGACCTTGATGAAGGGCTTGGCGGCCTCCAGGCCCTCGGCGACGGTCTGCTCGTTGGGGCCGACGGCCCCCTCGGCGACCAGCTTGAGGGTGCGGACCGTGGACTCGGCCTCCACCATCATGATGGCGACGTCGCCGTCCTCCAGGACGCGACCGGCGACCACCATGTCGAAGGTGGCGTCCTGCAGCTCGGCGTGGGTCGGGAAGCCGACCCACTGGCCGTCGATGAGGGCGACGCGCACGCCGCCGATCGGGCCGGAGAAGGGCAGCCCGGCGATCTGGGTGGACATCGAGGCCGCGTTGATGGCGACGACGTCGTACAGGTGCTCGGGGTGCAGGGCCAGAATCGTCTCGACGATCTGGATCTCGTTGCGCAGGCCCTTGCGGAACGACGGGCGCAGCGGCCGGTCGATCAGGCGGCAGGTGAGGATGGCGTCCTCGGAGGGACGCCCCTCACGCCGGAAGAAGGAGCCGGGGATGCGGCCCGCGGCGTACATGCGCTCCTCGACGTCCACCGTCAGGGGGAAGAAGTCGAGGTTTTCCTTGGGGCGCTTCGAGGCGGTGGTGGCGGACAGGACGACGGTCTCGTCGTCCAGGTACACCGTGGCCGATCCGGCGGCCTGGCGGGCCAGGCGACCGGTCTCGAAGCGGATGGTGCGGGTGCCGAAGGAGCCGTTGTCGATGACGGCTTCGGCCGAGTACACGCCCTCCATGGGCGACCTCCTACTACACGTGTTCGCGTTCGCGGCGCCGGGCACGGAAGGTGTGCCGGCGCTGATGGTTCTTCTCCCGCGTCCGTGCCCCGGAGTTGATGACGGCCGGTCATCGATCGAAGCCCACGGCATGCCCTCGCGGGAATGTCCGGGGACCACTACCGAGGACCGGCCCCGACTCTGCGCCGGGGTGGGAGCGGGTGGTTCTCACTGTGGAACTAGGGCGGACGGCGGTCTGTGACCACCGTCGCGTCACACCTTACTAACAAAGCGGGAGCCGCCGAAGCCACTCCCGCCGGTTCGGGGCGCACCGGGTCGCGCGCACGAGCCGGGCCGCCAGTGAGGGACGGGCCGGGCGCGGACGGGGACCCGGTACCGCGGCGCCCCGAACGGGGCGGAGCGAAGCGAGCGCCGGGGCGCTGCTAGCGGCGCAGACCCAGGCGCTCGATGAGCGAGCGGTAGCGGGTGATGTCCTGCTTGGCGATGTACTTGAGCAGGCGGCGGCGGCGACCGACCATCAGCAGCAGACCGCGGCGGCTGTGGTGGTCGTGCTTGTGGCCCTTGAGGTGCTCGGTCAGCTCGGTGATGCGGTGCGTGAGCAGCGCGACCTGGACCTCGGGGGAACCGGTGTCACCCTCGCCGGTGGCGTACTCGGCGATGATCTTCTCTTTGGTGGCGGTGTCGATCGACACGACGCTCCTTCGCTAGAAAGTCGGTACGCGGTGTGGAACCCGGTGCGTGACAGGGATCAGACGCGGTGACCGCGCGTACGAACAGTCACCGTCGCGTGTGGTGCGCGGCCCGCCGCCGACGGCGTGGGTGCGTCGCGCTCCCCCGGCGACGGATACGCGCGGAGGCGACCGGCCGTGGGCACACGTGGACAACGACCACCCTACCGCAGGCCGCGAGGTGACGGGCCGTGGCCGGGCTCGGGTCGGGTCTCCCCCGCCCGCCCTACCCGGCGCGCAGGACCTCGCGGCAGCGGTCGACGTCGCGGCGCATGGCGACGATCAGCTCGTCGATGCTGTCGAAGCGCTCCTGACCGCGGATGTGCACCGTGAAGTCCACCGTCATGCGCAGTCCGTACAGGTCCAGGTCGTCGCGGTCCAGGGCGTAGGCCTCCACCGTGCGCTCGGCGCCGTCGAACGTGGGGTTGCTGCCCACGGAGATGGCGGCGGGCCAGCGCGACTCCTGCCCGGGGGCGGGCTCGGAGCGGTGGAGCCAGCCCGCGTAGACGCCGTCGCCGGGGACGGCGGTGTCGGGGAGCAGGTCCATGTTGGCGGTGGGGAAGCCCAGCAGCTCGCGGCCGCGCGCGGCGCCGTGCACGACCTCGCCCCCGACCCGGTGCGGACGGCCCAGCAGCTCGGCGGCCCCGGCCACGTCACCCTCGGCGAGCAGTCCGCGCACGCGCGTGGAGGTGATGGTGTCGCCGTCCGCGACCAGCGCGACCCCGTCGGCGGTGAAGCCGTACTCGGCGCCCAGCGCGGCCAGTGCGGCGACGTCGCCCGCGGCGCGGTGGCCGAAGCGGAAGTCCTCGCCCACGACCACGGCCGCGGCGTGCAGGCGGTCGACCAGGACGCGCCGGACGAACTCCTCCGGGGTCAGGGAGGACAGGTCCTTGGTGAAGGGCAGGACGCACACGGCGTCGGCGCCGTACCCGGCCAGCAGCTCCACGCGCCGCTCCAGGGGGGTGAGCACCGGCGGTGTGGTGCCGCGCAGCACCGTCTGGGGGTGGGGGTCGAAGGTCACCACGGCCACCGGGAGGCCGAGCTCGCGCCCGTGCCCGACCGCGGTCTCCAGGATGGCCTGGTGGCCACGGTGCACCCCGTCGAACACGCCGACCGCCACCACGGAGCGCCCCCACCCGGAGGGAACGCCCTCCAGCCCGTCCCATCGCCGCACGTCCGGCTCCCCTGCTCGTCGCTCCTCGTGGTCCGCGCGGGCCCCGCCACGCCCAGCGTGTCCGGGTTCCGCACGAACCAAGGGTGCCACGTCCGCGGGTCCCCCACCGACACAAGGGGTGTGTGGCCCAGCACACGCCGGACCACCACCCCACGGGCTCTCGAAGGTCAGCGCCTTCCCGAGTAGTGGTAGGCGTCAGCCCGTCCTCGAATGTCATAGATGACGATGACGTTCTTGTCGTCGTCTATGCCGAAACGGATTCTGTAAGTGGCACGGCGGGCGACCCAGTCCTGACCGTAGGGAGGGTTGAGTCTCTTCCCCACCCTCCGGGGGTTCTCTCTGAGGTCTCCCCGGATCAGCTCCCATGCTGCCGTCGCCACCTTGTCAGGCAACGTCTCCCACAGGGCACGACGCGCGGTACGGGTCAGGACGATTTCGTACTGGTCGTTCACGTCCCCGTCTCCCGGCGCGTCCGTTCGCGCATGAGCTTGGTCATCTCGTCACCGGTGACCACGTCTCCCCGTTCGTACTCCTCCTTCGCCTGAGCCAAGCTCGCCTGCTCCTCAGGACTGTCCAGAAGGGCGAAGGTCTCCATCATCGACTCGTAGTCGTCCACTGAGATCACCACGGCGCTGGGCCTGCCGTTGCGGGTGATCGTGATGGCATCGTGCGTTCTCTCCACCTCGTCGACGATCTTGGACAGGTTGTTTCTGGCCTCGGCCAGCGGAAGCGTCGTCATGGCTCGAATTCTAGCCAATGGCATCGTTGGTTGTACACAATTCACGACAGCCTGTTCTCTTTGCGTGGTGGCGGGGGGAAACCGCGTCGTCCGGGAGGAACTGGAGAACGCCGGGCTGCGCCGCGGCTGAGGACCGGGCGCGCTCCCGGCCGCTCCGCCCGTGGCGGAGCCGGGTTGGCACAGGTCCGCGGGGCGGTTACCGTGCACCGATGGCGATGATCGACACGGGTGCGACCCGACTGGCGTACGACGAGGCCGGTTCCGGCCCCGCGATCGTTTTCGTGCACGCCGGTGTGGCCGACCGGCGCATGTGGGACCACCAGTTCACCGAGTTCGCGAAGACCCACCGGGCGGTCCGCTACGACTGGCGCGGCCACGGCGGCTCGGCCGACCACGAGGGCCCCGTCGACCACCACGAGGACCTGCTGGCCCTCATGGACGCCCTGGAGATCGACCGGGCGACCCTGGTCGGCGCCTCCTTCGGCGGCGCCTACTGCGCGGACGCGGCGCTGGCCGCCCCGGAGCGGGTGGAGGCCCTGGCCCTGGTGTGCCCGGGGATGTCGGGGCACGAGTGGCCGGAGGTCTTCGTGCGCGAGGCGCGCAAGATGGTGCTAGGCGCCGTCCCCCACGAGCGCCTGGAGGTGTACCGGGCCGGACGCGCCGATCCCGACCCCGGGGACGTCGCGGCGATGGCCGAGGCCCAGGCCCGGTTCATGGTGCTGGGCCCCGGGCGGGTGCCCGAGGACGTCTCACCGGAGGCCTGGGACCTGGTGCTGCTCATGCTGCGGGAGCTGTTCGCCCGCGAGTGGTCGGGGCCGGTCAGCACCACCCGCTGGCCGGAGCGGCCCGCCAACGACCGTCTGGGCGAGATCGCCATGCCGACGCTGGTGGTCAAGGGGCTGTCGGAGATCGCGCAGGTGCGGGATGTCGCGGACCTGTACGCCAAGGGCGTGCCCGGGGCCAGGCTGCTGGAGATGCCCGACACCGGCCACCTGCCGTCCGTGGAGCGTCCCGGCGAGCTGACCGCGGCCCTCGCCCGGTTCCTGGGGACCGCCTGACCGGGCGGGACCGCGCAGGGGTCAGGCGGGCTCGAAGACCACCACGGGCTTCATGTGGTCCCGGCGGTTCTCCCCCAGGGCGACCACACGGCCGTCCGGGGCGAAGAGGCCGACCGGGCCGTTCCCGGACCCGTCCGGGTCGATCCGGTTGCCGTGCCGGATCCGCTGCTCCTCGTCCTCGCTCAGGGCGCGCGCCGGGAAGGCCGCGGCGACGGCCTCGGCGAGCGGGACCTGCGTGAACTCCTCGGCCAGCTCGTCCAGCGTGCGCGCCCGGGACAGGTCGTAGGGGCCCACCCTGGTGCGCCGCAGCGCCGTCAGGTGCCCGCCCACGCCCAGGTCGGCGCCCATGTCACGGGCCAGCGAACGGATGTAGGTGCCGCTGGAGCAGGTGACGGCGGCGTCCACGTCCACGAACCCCCCGTCGGCCTCGGGGATCCGGCGCACGCCGGTGACCGTGAACTCCGCGACGGTGACCGTGCGGGCCTTGAGGGCCACCTCCTTGCCCTCACGCGCCGACTTGTAGGCGCGCTTGCCGTCCACCTTGATCGCGCTGACCTGGGGCGGAACCTGCTGGATCTGCCCCGTGAGTTTGTCCACGGCGGCGCGCACGGCCTCCTCGCGGACCCCGGAGGCGTCCGTGCGCACGAGGGGCTCGCCCTCGGCGTCGTCGGTGTTGGTCGTCAGGCCGAGGCGGATCGTGGCCTCGTAGACCTTCTCCGTCAGGGTGAGGTGGCCCAGGAGCTTGGTGCCCTTCTCGATGCCCAGCACCAGGACCCCGGTGGCCATCGGGTCCAGGGTGCCCGCGTGGCCGACCCTGCGGGTGCGCGCGAGCCCGCGCGTCCTGGCGACCACGTCGTGCGAGGTCCAGTCGGCGGGCTTGTCGACGACCACGACGCCGCTCTCGGCCATGGTGCTCCTCGGGGTGAAGGGCGGCGGCGCGGTCCGCGCCGCCGCGGGGGTGTTACTCGTCCTCGTCGCGCTCGTCCTCGCGGGGCGCCCGGTAGGGGTCGGCCTCGCCCGCGGGCTGGGCGCCGCTGGCCTTCTCGGCCAGCTCCGCGTCCGACTGGCGCGCCTTGAGCAGCAGTTCCTCGATGTGCTGGGCGTTCTCCTGCACCTCGTCGACGACGAAGGTCAGGCTCGGCGTGTGCCGGATGCCGGTCTGGCGGCCCACCTCGCTGCGGATCACGCCCTTGGCGCTCTCCAGGGCGGCGGCGGAGGCGTCCTTCTCCTCCGGGGTGCCGAACACCGTGTAGTACACCGTGGCGTCCCGCAGGTCGGCGGTGATGCGCGCGTCGGTCACGGTGACGAATCCCAGGCGCGGGTCCTTGATGCGCCGGTCCAGCATCTCGGCGACGATGCGCTGGATGCGGTCGGCGATCTTGCGCGCGCGTGCGGCGTCAACCATCGTCAGTCTTCCTCTTCGTTGAAGAGCCGCTGCCTGGCGGAGAGCAGCTCCAGTTCGGGACGGCCCGCGACGAAGCTCTCGCAGGAGTCCATCAGCTCCCGGGCGTGCGCCGCCGTCGGCGCGACCACCGCGACACCGATCTTGGCGCGGCGGTACAGGTCCTGATCGCCCGCCTCGGAGACCGAGACCGCGAACTTGCGGCGCAGCTCGGCGATGACGGGTCGGACCAGCGAACGCTTCTGTTTGAGCGAGTGGACGTCACCGAGAAGGACGTCCAGGGTCAGCGCCCCAACGTACAAGTGATCACCTGTGGTGTGTGGAGTCGTGTGCCGCTGGCCGCGGCGTGAAACACGGGGCCCCGGCCGCACGGCCGGGGCCCCGTCTGGTCATGCTCCGCGAGGATCAGTCGCGGGGCTTCTCCTGCATCTCGTACGTCTCGATGACGTCCTCGACACGCAGGTCGTTGTAACCGACGCCGATACCGCACTCGAAGCCCTCGCGGACCTCGGTCGCGTCGTCCTTGAACCGGCGCAGGGAGTCCACGTTGAGGTTCTCGGAGATGACGACCCCGTCGCGGATGAGCCGCGCCTTGGCGTTGCGGCGGATCAGGCCGCTGCGGACGATCGAACCGGCGACGTTGCCGATCTTGGGCACCTTGAAGACCTCGCGGATCTCCGCGCTGCCCAGCTGGACCTCTTCGTAGATCGGCTTGAGCAGACCCTTGACCGCGGCCTCGACCTCGTCGATGGCCTGGTAGATCACCGAGTAGTACCGGATGTCCACGCCCATGCGGTCCGCCAGCTCGCTGTTCTTGCCCTCGGGCCGAACGTTGAAGCCGACGATGATCGCCTCGGCGGAGGCCGCCAGGTTGATGTCGTTCTGCGTGATCGCACCGACACCGCGCCCGATGACCCGGATGCTCACCTCGTCGCCACCGGCGTCGATCTTGAGCAGGGACTCCTCCAGCGCCTCGACGGAACCGGACATGTCACCCTTGATGAGGAGGAGCAGCTCAGAGCGCTCGCCCTCCTTCAGGGCGTTCTGCCAGTTGTCGAGGGTGACCCGGCGGGCCGAACGCGCCTGCTGGGCGAAGCGCTCGCGCGCCTCACGCTGCTGGGCGATCTGCCGCGCCACCCGGTCGTCCTTGACGACCAGGAAGCTGTCACCGGCGCTGGGAACGTTGGTCAGACCCAGCACCTGCACCGGACGGGACGGCTCGGCGCTCTGCACGTTCTGGCCGTGCTCGTCGAGCATGGCGCGGACGCGGCCGAAGGCGTCACCACAGACGATCGAGTCACCGACGTTGAGCGTGCCGCGCTGGACCAGCACCGTGGCCATGGAACCGCGACCGCGGTCCAGGTAGGCCTCGATGGCCAGACCCTGCGCGTCCATCTCCGGGTTGGCCTGGAGATCGAGCGCGGCGTCGGAGGTCAGCACGATCGACTCGAGCAGGGTCTCGATGTTGTCGCCCTTGAGCGCGGAGATGTCCACGAACTGGACGTCGCCGCCGTACTCCTCGGCCACCAGGCCGTACTCGGTGAGCTGCGCGCGGACCCGCTGCGGGTCGGCGCCCTCGACGTCGATCTTGTTGACCGCGACCACGATCGGCACCTCGGCCGCCTTGGCGTGGTCGATGGCCTCGGCCGTCTGCGGCTTGACGCCGTCGTCGGCCGCCACGACCAGCACCGCGATGTCGGTGACCTTCGCGCCGCGGGCACGCATGGCGGTGAACGCCTCGTGGCCCGGGGTGTCGATGAAGGTGATCTTGCGCTCTTCGCCGTCCACCTCGGTGGCGACCTGGTAGGCACCGATGTGCTGGGTGATACCGCCGGCCTCGCCGCTGATGACGTTGGTCTTGCGGATGGTGTCCAGCAGTCGGGTCTTACCGTGGTCGACGTGACCCATGACGGTGACCACCGGCGGACGCGGACGCAGGTCCTCCGCGGTGCCCTCGTCCTCGCCGAACTCGATGGAGAAGGACTCCAGCAGCTCGCGGTCCTCGTCCTCCGGACTGACGACCTCGATCCTGTACTTGAGCTCCTCGCCCAGCAGCATCAGGGTCTCGTCCGGAAGCGACTGGGTCGCGGTGACCATCTCGCCCATGTGCATCATGACCTGGACGAGCGACGCCGGGTTGACGTCGATCTTGTCACCGAAGTCCGACAGCGAGGCGCCGCGGGACAGACGGATGGTCTGGTCGTTGCCGCTCGGGATCTTGACGCCGCCGAACGACGGGGCCTGGAAGTCGTGGAATTCCTGGCGCCGCTGCTTCTTGGACTTGCGGGCACGTCCGGGACGGCCGCCGGGGCGTCCGAACGCACCGGCCGTACCGCCGCCGCGACCGCGGCCACCGCCACCGGGACGGCCACCGAAGCCACCCGGACGACCGCCGCCGCCACCGACACCGGGACGCGGACCCGCACCCGCGGGGGCTCCCCCGCGACCGCGGCCACCGCCGCCGCCGGGACGACCGCCGCCGCCACCGCGACCGCCACCCGCGGGTGCGGCCGGACGGGACGAGGGCATGTTCATCGGGCTGGGGCGCGGACCGCCGGGCCGGGGACCGGGACGCGGGGGACCCGCGGCGCCGCCCGGACGCGGAGCGCCCGCGGCGCCGCCGGGACGCGGGGCGCGCTGGTCGCCGCCGCCCTGCGGGCCGGGACGCGGACCCGGACGCGGAGCGCCGCCACCCGGGCGGGGGGCGCGCTGGTCGCCGCCGCCCTGCGGGCCGGGACGCGGACCCGGACGCGGAGCACCGCCGCCGGGCCGCGGTGCGGCCGGCTTGGAGCCCATGCCCGAGGCGTTGGACGCGAACGGGTTGTTGCCCGGACGGGGACCGGACGGACGCGGGCCGGGACGGGCCCCGCCGCGCTCGGGACGGTCTCCGCCGCGCTGGGGACGGTCGCCGCGCTCGGGGCGGTCACCGCCGCGCTGGGGACGCTCGGAACGACCGCCCTCGGCGCGACCGCCCTCGGGACGGCCACCCTCGGGGCGTCCGCCTTCGGGACGGCCACCGGGACCGGCCTGGGCACCGGGCTTGGGGGCGCCGCCGGGGCGGGCGCCAGCCTCACCACGGGGGGCCTTGGGGCCGGGCTTGGGCGCGTTCACGCGCGGAGCGGCCTCACTCTGCGGGGCGGGCTCGCTCTGCGGGGCGGGGTCGCCCTGCGGAGCAGCCTCGCTCTGCGGAGCGGACTTGGGCGCGGGAGCCGGCCGGGGGCCGGGCTTGGGCGCCGGACCCGGCTTCGGAGCCGCGCCGTTCTCCGCGGCGGGACGCGGGCCGGGCTTGGGAGCCGAACCCTTGCGACCGCCGTCGGAACCGTTGTTGAAAGCTTCCTGGAGGCGTCGTACGACGGGGGCCTCTATGGTCGAGGACGCCGAACGGACGAATTCACCCATCTCGTTGAGCTTGGCCAGAACGGCCTTGCTCTCTACACCGAACTCCTTGGCGAGTTCATATACCCGGACCTTCGCCACTACTCTCCTTCAGCTTCGGTCCGGGACATGGGCTTGTGCCGGACCGTCGTTAGCTCGAGTTACTCATCGCTGCGTACTCATCAGGCGCTCATCGCAATCTCGACCTGCTTCCTCATCGCTACACAACAATGGGCCAGCTTCTCCGTGCCGACACAGCACTGGACGCCGACCTCGGTCTGTACAACCCAGAAGTCGGTCCAGACATTCCAACCCTATCGGGAACGCTGACCTGATCCGCCACGCGGGGCGGAGTCGACCAGGGCCGCCACGGGTGAGACGTCCCACCCGTTGGCAGCCGCTCCCCTCCGGTAGGCGCGTGACCAGGCCCTGCGGCGTTCGGCGAGCTCGAAGCACCGCCGATCGCGGTGCAGGTAGGCGCCGCGCCCCGGAAGACGACCCCGGGTGTCGGGCGTGATGACCGTGCCCTCGGCCACCAGCCGCACGAGGTCGGACTGGACTGCCCGCGACCGACACCCCACACACGTACGCACGGGGCGGTCGGGACCGTCATGGGCCACCCTATCGCGTCGAGGCATGCGCGCGACCCGATCAGCCCGTCGCGGCGGTGTCGTCGCCCTCGACGGCGTCCTCCCGGTCGGCCTCCCCGGCGGGTTCGGCGTCGGAGCGGATGTCGATGCGCCAGCCGGTCAGACGCGCGGCCAGACGGGCGTTCTGGCCCTCTTTGCCGATCGCGAGCGACTGCTGGTAGTCGGGCACGACCACGCGGGCGACGCGGGAGGCCATGTCGAGGATTTCCACGGAGTTGACCCGCGCGGGGGACAGGGCGTTGGCGACGAACACGGCCGGGTCCTCGGAGTAGTCGACGATGTCGATCTTCTCCCCGTGGAGTTCGGCCATGACGTTGCGGACGCGGCTGCCGAGCGGGCCGATGCAGGCGCCCTTGGCGTTGACCCCGCCGCGGTTGGAGTGGACGGCCATCTTGGTGCGGTGGCCCGCCTCGCGGGCGATCGCCGCGATCTCGACGGTGCCGTCGGCGATCTCGGGGACCTCCAGCTCGAAGAGCTTGCGCACCAGGTTGGGGTGCGTGCGCGAGAGGGTGACCGAGGGGCCGCGGTGGCCCTTGCGGACCTGCACGACGTAGGCGCGCAGGCGCTCGCCGTGGGTGTAGGTCTCGGTGGGCACCTGCTCCTGCGGGGGCAGGACCGCCTCGATCCTGCCGAGGTCCACCAGCACGTTGCGGGGGTCCTTGCCCTGCTGGATGATGCCGGAGACGATGTCGTGCTCGCGCCCGGCGAACTCGCCCAGGGTCAGCTCGTCCTCGGCGTCGCGCAGGCGCTGGAGGATGACCTGCTTGGCGGTGGAGGTCGCGATGCGGCCGAACCCGGTGGGGGTGCCGTCGAACTCGCCGACGGACTCGCCCTCCTCGCCGGTCTCGGCCACCCACACGGTCACGTGGCCGGTGGAGCGGTTGAGCTCGACGCGGGCCCGCTTCTCGGGGCCCTCCTCGCGGTGGTAGGCGATCAGAAGCGCGTCCTCGATGGCCTTGGCCACGAGTTCGACGGAGATGTCCTTCTCGCGTTCCAGGCTGCGCAGAACGCTCATGTCAATATCCACGGGGCTCCCCCTCTAGTCCGCCGCGTCGGTGTCGGCATCGTGGCGGAATTCCACCTGGACCCTGCCCTTGCCGAGTTCGGCGTGGGTGAAGGTGCGGGGCTGACCCTCGACGTCCAGGGTGACCCCGTCGTCGTCGGCGCCGGTGACGCGCCCGGTGACCTTGCCGCCCTCGGTGAGGGAGGCGATCACCAGGCGGCCGCGGGAACGGCGCCAGTGCCTCGGCTGGGTCAGCGGGCGGTCCACCCCCGGAGAGGTGACCTCCAGGACGTAGGGCTGCGCGCCCATGACGTCGGAGGAGTCCAGCAGGGTGTTCACCTCCTGGCTGACCTCGCCGACCGTGTCCAGGTCGACCCCGTTGTCGGAGTCCACGACCACGCGCAGCACCCGTCGCTTGCCGGCCGGTGTGAGTTCGACGGCTTCCAGGTCCAGTCCGGCCTCGGCCAGTACCGGCTCCAGCAGCTCGGCGATGCGCTCCTCGCGCGCCTGCGCTCCCATGTGGTCCTGCTCCTCCAACGGCGAAGATCCCGCCCGCGCGGCCGTCGGGCCGGTGTACGGGGCGGTCCAGCTCTGTACGTAGTCTTCGACTTCAGCGGCCCGCCCCCGGTGCGGGGACGCGGGCCGACCGCGCGTCGCGTGCGACGGCGGTTGTGCTGCAAGGGTATCCACACCCGGAACCCCTCCAGGTCGCCGTCGGTGGCCGGGGCGCGTCGGCGCGTGCCCTCCCGGACCCGCCCACGCGGCGGCGTCCCCCGCGCGGTACGGGACGTGGAAGGATGGGGGGCCGGGGGGCCGCCGCGGGCGGCCCGCACCGCACGGGAGGGAGAGCGCGTGGGGATCGGCTGTGTCAGCCGTCGCACGGTGCTGGGCGCGACGGCCGCTGTGGGCGCCGTGGGCCTGGCCGGGTGCGGCGGTACCGAGTGGTACCCCTCCGACGTGACCCCGGACGTGTACGTGCTGCGCGCGGTGGTCCGGGAGAAGGAGCGGATGATCGCGCGCTACGAGGCCGCGGTCGCCGAGGGGACGGGTCCGGCGGAGCTGCTGGAGCGGTTCCTGGAACACCACCTGTCCCACCTGGACGCGCTGCTGGAGTCCCTGCCCGAGGACGCCCCGTCCCCCTCCCCCGAGCCGTCGGGCGCCCCCTCCTCCCCCGAGGAGGCCCCCGTCGCGGAGGCGGCGCCGGGGACCGCGGCGCTGCGCGTGCTGGAGGCCGCGGCGACCGGAGCCCGGCTGGACCAGGCGGGCGCCGTCACCGACTCCGCGCTGGCGCAGCTGATCAGCGCGATCGGCGCGTGCGAGGCGGGGCACGCCCACCTGCTGGCCCAGCGGTAGCAGCGGCGCACACCCCCAGACGGAAGGCAGGTAGCAAGGTGAGCGAGAGCCCCGCGTCCACCGGCGAGGAGCCGGACGCCGGTCCTCAGGCGCTGGCCGAGGCGCTGCGCGCCGAACACGCGGCCGTGTACGGGTACGAGTTCATCGGCGGGGCCGCCGAGGACGAGGACCGCCGCGACCGCGCGGGAAGCACCGCCCACGAGCACAAGGCGCTGCGGGACGCGCTGCACGCGGCTGCGGTGGAGCGGGGCGTGCAGCCGCCGCCCGCGCTGGCCTCCTACCCGGTCGCCGAGGAGTACGGCGACGAGGCCGTCGACGCCTACGCGGCCGGGCTGGAGCAGGCCGCAGCGCGCGCCCACCTGTGGCTGACCGCCTCGCGGGACAGCGACCTGCGGGTGACGGGCGCCCGGGCGCTGCAGGAGACGACCGTGCGCCTGCTGGAGTGGGGCGGGGCGCTGGACGCCCTGCCCGGCTTCGACGAGGCCGGATAGCCGACGCCGGAGCCCTCGCTCCGACCCGGCGGGGAGGGCCCGGAAACCTCCCGGGCCCTCCCCTTTCCGTCGACCGCTACGCGCGGCAGGCGGCGACGGTGCGGTCCACGACCTCGGTCAGGGCGACCTCCTCGCGGTCGCCGGTGGCGCGGTCGCGCAGCTCCACCAGGCCGTCCTTGAGGCCGCGGCCGACGATGACGCCGGTCGGGATGCCCAGGAGTTCGGCGTCGGTGAACTTCACGCCGGGCGAGACCCCCTTGCGGTCGTCCACGAGGACGCGCAGGCCCCTGGCCTCCAGCTCCCGGGCGATCCGCAGCGCCTCCTCGACCTGCTCGCCCTTGCCCGTGCCGACCACGTGCACGTCGGCGGGCGCCACCTCGCGCGGCCAGACGACGCCCTTGTCGTCGTGGGACTGTTCGACGACCGCGGCGACGGCGCGCGAGACGCCGATGCCGTAGGAGCCCATGGTGATCCGCCGGGGCTTGCCGTCAGGGCCCAGGGCGTCCACCTGGAAGGCGTCGGTGTACTTGCGGCCCAGCTGGAAGATGTGGCCGATCTCGATACCGCGCGCGGTGTACAGGGTGCCCCTGCCGTCGGGCGAGGGGTCGCCGTCGCGCACCTCGGCGACGTCGATGGTGCCGTCCGGGACGAAGTCGCGGCCCGCGACCAGGTCGACGACGTGGTGGTCGGGCTCGTCCGCGCCGGTCACCCAGGCGGTGCCGGTGACCACCCGGGGGTCGACCAGGTAGCGGACCTTGTTGTCCAGCAGCGCGCGGGGGCCGATGTAGCCCTTGACCAGGAAGGGGTTGGCCGCGAAGTCGGCCTCCTCCAGGAGGGCGACCTCGGCGGGCTCCAGCGCCGCCTCCAGGCGCTTGAAGTCCACCTCGCGGTCGCCGGGCAGGCCGACGGCCAGCAGCTCCCACTCCTTGAACCCGGGGGCGCGGGTCTTGACCAGGACGTTCTTGAGGGTGTCGGCCTCGGTGAAGTCGCGGCCCAGCCCGGCGCCGTTGAGGAAGTCCACCAGGGTCTGGATGGTGGCGGTGTCCGGGGTGTGGTGGACCGCGGCCCCGGGCAGCCCCTCGACCGGCAGCGCCTCGGGGACCGGGACGGCCACGGCCTCGACGTTGGCGGCGTAGTCGGACTCCGTGCTGCGCACGAAGGTGTCCTCGCCGGTCGGGGCGACGGCCAGGAACTCCTCGGAGGCCGATCCGCCCATGGCGCCCGAGGTGGCCGACACGATCACGTACTCCAGGCCCAGCCGGTCGAAGACGCGGATGTAGGCGGCGCGGTGGTCGGCGTAGGACGCGCGCAGGCCCTCGTCGTCGATGTCGAAGGAGTAGGAGTCCTTCATGTGGAACTCGCGGCCGCGCAGCACGCCCGCGCGGGGACGCGCCTCGTCGCGGAACTTCTCCTGGATCTGGTACAGCGTGACCGGGAAGTCCTTGTAGGAGGAGTACTCGCCCTTGACCAGGAGCGTGAACAGCTCCTCGTGGGTGGGGCCGAGCAGGTAGTCGGCGCCCTTGCGGTCCTTGAGGCGGAACAGGGTGTCGCCGTACTCCTCCCAGCGACCGGTGGCCTCGTAGTACTCGCGGGGCAGCAGCGCGGGCAGGAGCACCTCCTGGGCGCCGATGGCGTCCATCTCCTCGCGCACGATCCGGGAGACGTTCTCCAGGACGATCTTGCCCAGGGGCAGCCAGCTGTAGACGCCGGGGGCGGCACGGCGCACGAACCCGCCGCGGACGAGCAGCTTGTGGCTCGGCACCTCGGCGTCCGCCGGGTCCTCACGCAGGGTGCGCAGGAACAGGGTCGACATCCGCAGTAGCACGGCCACTCCTCGTGGGACTTGTGAAAGATGCAAAGGAACTCGCAAGACCTAAAAAGACCTTGGTGACTCAGAAAAACTTGGAATCTCCAGGCTAGCGCCACCCCGGGCACGCTCGCTCGGGCCTGTGCATAGTCTTGGGGCCGACGAACGGAGGCGGAAGTGGGCAGACGCGGCGCGCGGGAGGAACCGGAGCCCGGCGGGGACTCGGGCACGGAGCTGCTCGCCGACGCCGACCGGTCCGACTCGTGGTTCCTGGTCGTGGACGGTACGCCCCAGTCCCACGTGGACCTGGCCGACCCCTCGTACCTGGACTTCTCCTACATGCGCCGCATCGCGCACGCGGCCGACCTCGTGGCGCCGCCGGAGGAGGCCGTGGACGCCCTGCACCTGGGCGCGGGCGCTCTGACGCTGGCCCGCTACGTGGCGCACACCCGCCCCGGCTCCCGGCAGCGCGCGGTGGACGTGGACGCGCCCCTGGTCGAGATGGTGCGCAGGCGGCTGCCCTGGGACCGCAGGGCGCAGCTGCGCGTGGGCATCGGCGACGCCCGCGAGTGGATCACCGCCCGGCACGCGGACAGCGCGGACCTGGTGGTCAGCGACGTGTTCGCGGGCGCGCGCACCCCGGCCCGGCTGACGTCGGCGGAGTTCTACGCCGAGCTGGCGCGCGTCCTGCGGCCGACCGGGATGCTGGTGGTCAACATCGGCGACGGCGGGGGCCTGGCCCACGCCCGGAGCCAGGTGGCGACCGCGCGGACGGCGCTGCCGCACACGGCGCTGTCCGCCGAGCCGGGCGTGCTGCGCGGACGGCGGTTCGGCAACCTGGTCCTGACGGCCTCGCACAGCCCCCTGCCCGTGGAAGAGCTGGGCCGCCGCGCGCACCGGGATCCGGAGATGGCCCGCCTGCTGGAGGGCGAGGAGTTGGACCGCTTCGTCTCGGGCCGGTCCCCCGTGCACGACGCCGACGCCGTCGACTCCCCGGCCCCGCCGGACGGCGTTTTCTAGCAGCAGGACACCCGTAGAGCGCGGGCTGGCGGTGCGCCGCAGGGGGTTGAGCCCTCCGCAAAGGGCAACCACCCACCCGTAGAGCGGACAGCGGCGCTCCGCCGCAGGGGGTGTCCCTTTTCAGGCGGCCTCAGCCCGTGGGGGGTTTGAACCCCCACCCGGGGGGGTTTGTACCTCAGCCCGAGGGGGGTTTGTACCTCAGCCCGAGGGGGGTTTGTACCTTAACCCTGCTGTGGTTGAACGTGCACGGTGCTGCCCTCCCCGGACACGGCGGGGTACAAACGGAAAAGGCCAGTGCTGGGTAGGGGTGTGGGGGTTGGCCGTAGGACTCAGGCTCCCTGCTCAGACGTAGGGGGTCTTCTCCGGGGCTGGGGACCACGCGATGTGCACGTCGGTTGTCCTGGGGGTGAGCGCATCGCGTGCTTCGCCCCGGTCCTCCAGTGCCGCGGTCGACAGGGCGTCCGCGAAGTGCGTGATAAGCGGCTTAGCCACCACCCCACGCCGACACCTTTCACTGTTTCCAGGCCCCGACCGGTGGGGGTGGTACGAACGTGCACGTTCGCGCCCTCCAGAGGTCAGGGGGTGAAAGGGAGGCGTGACGCGCGACCTTGAGTACAGGGGGTTCGAAGCCCCACCACAGACAGGTAGGCAGTCACGGATCAGGTCACCGCCCTCCCGCACCACAACCCAGGCCCAAAAACAGCAGCCACTGACGGCACGCTGGAAATCGGGGTCGTAGCTCGGGTCCGCTTAACACCAGACAAGGAAGAATGCAGATACAACCGCAACCACAGACAACAAAAAAGTAAAAGAGGGAACAGAAGACCATGGCTCAGGTCCAGCGTACGTACAGGGCCTGTGGCTGAGGTTCCGCGTACGTGCACGGTCTGTGGTTGAGGTTCCGCGTACGTGCACGGTCTGTGGCCGGGCTCTGCTGCACGCTCT
>ANAW01000166.1:0-6759 GCA_000340945.1 Nocardiopsis synnemataformans DSM 44143
GGTCTCCGACGCCACCCTCGACCTGATGGTGTCCTTCTACCCGCAGCGCGTGTCCGGACCGGCCCGGAAGTTCTCCATGGCGATCCTGGACGAGTCGCTCATCGAGACCTTCCGCTACGAGCCTCCCAGCAGGGCCTGGCGGTGGTCGGCGGACCTGGCGCTGAAACTGCGGGCCATGGTGGTGCGCCGGATGAGGCCGCGCGAGGAGCCGCTGTGGGCGGACGGCAACCCGAACATCCGCAGCTATCCGCAGGGGTACGACGTCAACCGGATCGGCACCTTCCCGGCGGGCTGCCCCGTGGCGCACGACGTGGACCCGGTGGGTCACGAGGAGCTGTACGGCGACGGCGGCGGGAAGGGCGGCGCGGCCGGGGCCCGTCAGGCCCCGGAGGCGGCGCGGTCCGCCGCGGCCCCGGAAGCCGTGGAGGCCGACGCGGGCGCGCAGACCCGGGAGGCTCCGGCGGCTCCGGCCGAGGCCTCCGCCGACGGGCGCGCGTGACCGCCGCGCCCGCCGCCCGGGGCGCGGTCAGCGGGTCCGGGGCGCCGCTGCCGCGTTCCGTGCACGCCTGGTACGGCAGCGGCGCGGTGGCCACGGGGATCTTCAACACGGTGCCCGGGCTGCTGCTCCTGATCTACCTGACCGACACGCTCGCGGTGAGCCCCGCCCTCGCCGGGGCGGTGGTGCTCCTGCCCAAGGTGGTCGATCTTCTGGTCAGTCCGTATATCGGGATCTGGTCGGATAGGACGCGTTCGCCGTGGGGACCGCGCCGCCCGTGGATGCTGGCCGGGGCGCTGACCCTGCCGGTGCTGTTCGCCGCGATGTTCGCCGGGCCGCCGCTGGAGGGGGGCTCCGCCGCGGTGTACGTGGCGGTCGTGTTCGTGGCCGCCGCGCTGGCCTCGTCGGTGTTCCAGGTGCCGCACACGGCCATGCCCGGGGAGATCACCTCCGACTACCACGAGCGGTCCACGTTCAACACGTGGCGGACCGCGTTCGTGGGGCTCGCCCTGATGCTGGGCGGCGCCCTGGCCCCGGTCGTCCAGTCGGCCCCCGCGGACCCCGTGGCCGGGTACCGGCTGATGGGCCTGCTCATGGGCTGCGTGGTGCTGGTGTCGATGCTGGGCTCGGTGGTGGGGACGCGCCGGGCGCCGCGCCCGGTGTTCGCGCACCGCACGGAGGGTCTGGCGGCCCAGCTGCGGGTGGCCTTCGCCCACCGGCACTTCCGGGTGCTCTTCCCCGCCAACCTCCTGATGGCCGCGGCGGGCGGCACCATGGTCGCGGGCGTGCCGTACGTGACGGCCAACGTCATGGGGAACCCGGGTTACACGAGCGTCCTCATGGTGTGCGTGCTGGTGCCGCTGATCGCGTCGGCCCCGCTGTGGCGGCGGCTGTCCCTGCGGGTGGACAAGCGCCGCGCCGCCGGGTACGCGGCGGCGGTGTTCGCCCTGGGCGGCCTGGGCCTGCTGCTCATCCCGCTCTGGGGCTTCCCCGGCGCCGTGCTCTCCTCCGTGCTGGTGGGCGTGGGCCTGTCCGGGACGACGCTGCTGCCGTGGTCGATGCTGGCCGACTGCCTGGCCGCCACCGACGCGTCCGGGCGGCGGCAGGGCGGCGTGCTCTCGGGCGTGTGGACCGCCGGGGAGGCCATGGCGCAGTCGGTGGGAACCGGTCTGCTGTCGCTGGCCCTGGCGGTGAGCGGCTACGTGGAGTCCGGGGCCGGGGACGTGGTCCGGCAGAGCGACGAGGCGCTGCGCGGCATGCTGGTCGGCAGCACGCTGGTGCCCGCCGCGGTGATGCTGTGCTGCCTGGTGCCGCTGGCGTTCTACCGGCTGACCGCCGAGGAGGCGGGCGCGCGCTGACCGCGGGCGTGGCTGGCGCGGCGCCCGGGGTCCCGCTTCCAGCGGCCCGACGGGCTTCGGTGGCAGGACGCGCGGGCGTCCCGCCACCGCCTCAGGGGAGCAGGACGATCCTGCCGCGCCCGTGGCCGGTGTCCAGCTCACAGTGGGCCCGGGCCGCCTCCCGGAGCGGCGTCCGGCCTCAGCGGCCCAGGCGGCGCCACAGCGGGCGCGGGAGCAGCCGCATCCCCGCGAAGAGGGGCTGGAGCACGCGCGGCGCCCACACGGTGGTGGCCCCCGAGCGCAGCCCGGCCGACACCGCGTCCGCGACCTGGCCCGGGGTGGCCGGGAAAGGCGCGGGCGCCACGTGCGCCGACATCCGCGTCGGCACGTAGCCCGGCCGCACCACCAGCACCCGCGCGCCGGACCCGTGCAGGGAGTCGGCCAGCCCCTGCGCGAAGCCGTCCAGGCCCGCCTTGGCCGACCCGTACACGAAGTTGAACCTGCGCACCCGCACCCCCGCCACGGAGGAGAGCACCACGAGCGTTCCGTGCCCCTGCCCGCGCAGGCGGGCGGCCACGGCCAGGTCGGCGGACACGTGCCCGGTGTAGTTGACGGCGGCGGCGCGGGCGGCGGCGGCCGGGTCGGCCTCGTACTCGGACTGCTCGCCCAGCACCCCGAACGCGTCCACCACCACGTCCAGGTCGCCCACCAGCGCCACCGCGGCCGCCACCGTGCCGGTGTGGGTGTCGGGCAGACCGGCGTCGAAGTCCACCGAGTGCACCCGCGCCCCGAGCGCGGTGAGCGCGCCCGGCGGGGAGTCCACCCCGCCCCGGGCGGCCAGCACCACCTCGCGGGCGCCCTCGCGGACCAGCCGTTCGACGATGGCCAGGCCGATCTCGCTGCGTCCGCCGAGCAGCAGCACGCTCCGCACCGCTCCCACCGAGTCGCGCACGGCTGTCCCTGCCTTTCCGGAGAGTGCGCCCCCGCTGCCGGGGACGGCCGTCATCGTGCCACCGAACGGCCCCGCTGTCACAGCAGCCGCAGTCGGCGGGCCAGGTCCGAGACCAGGACCCCGTCCGGGTCGGCCCGCTCGCGCACCCGGCGCCACGCGGGCAGGCCGGGGTACATGGCGTGCACGGCCTCGGGACGGGCCCGGCTGTCCTTGGCCAGGTACAGGCGTCCCCCCGCGTCGACCACGCGCTCGTCGAAGCGGTGCAGCAGGGGTCCGAGCCCGGGCAGGCCGGCGGGCAGGTCCACGGCCAGCGACCACCCGGGCCGGGGGAAGGACAGCGGTCCCGGCGTCGGCCGCCCCATCCTCTTGAGGACCGCCAGGAACGACGGCGCGCGCGTGCGCGACAGCTCCCCGGCGATCCACGCCAGGGCGTCCTCCGCGCCGGAGGGCACCACGAACTGGTACTGCACGGCCCCGTGCCTCCCGTACAGCCGGTTCCACCCGTCGAGGGCGTCCAGCGGATGGAAGTAGCCGCCCACCGGCTGGACCCTGCCGCGCCGCCTCCTGGGCGCCCGGCCGTGTTCGAGGGCGTTGAACGCGCCGACGGTCCACCGGTTCAGGGTCGCCGCCGGCGGGGTCAGGGGCGGCACGGGCAGGCTCGTGTTCCGGTACCGCAGCGGGTCGCGGCGCAGCGGTTTCGGGAGGTCGCCGGGCTCGGCGTGGTGGGCGCGGGTGACCACGCCCCGTCCCAGACCGCCCCCGCGGGCGAACAGGTCCAGCCAGGCCACCGAGTACCGGTGGCCGGGGCGCGCCATCAGCTCCAGGGTGGCCTCCAGGTCCGGCGTCCGGTCGGTGTCCACCCGCATGTACGCGGTCCGGACGGGGAGCACGCCCAGGGTGGCCTCGGTGACCACCCCGGTCAGTCCCATGCCGCCGACGGTCGCCCAGAACAGGTCGGGGTCGCCGCCGGGTTCCGGGCCCAGACGGCGCGTGCGCCCGTCCGGGGTGACCAGGGTGAGGGAGCGCAGGTGCGCGCCCAGGGAGGAGTCGGCGTGGTGGTTCTTGCCGTGGACGTCGGCGGCGACCGCCCCGCCCAGGGTCACGCGGCGGGTCCCGGGGGTGACGGGGACGAAGAGGCCGCGGGGCAGCAGGTGGGCGATCAGGGCGTCCACGCTGGTGCCCGCGGGGGCGGTGACCTCGCCGCGTCCGGCGTCCACCCGCACGGGCCCGGTGAGCCCGGTGCAGTCCAGCACCAGTCCCCCGGCGTCCTGTGCGGCGTCGCCGTAGGAGCGCCCGAGCCCGCGCGGCAGCGCCCCGCGCTCCCCCGCCAGGACGAGCGCCTCGGCGACCTGGGCGGGCGTGCGGGGGCACACGACGCGGGCGGCCGTGGGCGCGGTGCGCCCCCACCCCCGCAGGAGGACCGGCCGTCCCGGCGGCGACGGGCTCACAGGTAGATCCCCGTTCCGACCAGGACCGCGAGTCCGCAGAGGACGAGCTGGAGGGGCCGGTCGCGCAGGGCGATCTCCTCGGGTTCCTCCCCCACGCCCCGGTCCACGAGCAGGTTGTAGCGCAGCACGAACATGATGAACGGCACGATGCTCAGCGCGTGGAAGAGCGTCCTGGGCCCGTCGCCCGGTTCCAGCGCCCACAGGCAGTAGGTGACGATCATGGCGCCCGAGGCCATGGTGCGGGTCTGGGAGAGGTAGGCGGTGCTGTAGCCGCGCAGGGAGGGCCGGACCGCGACCGCCGCGGCGGCCGCCAGGTCCCCAGGGGCACCGCCGGGGGCGTCGCCGGTCGCGGCCCCGGCCGCGCGCAGTTCGGCCTCGCGCTTGCCGACCACCACCAGCAGCGCGGCCAGCGACACCACGATCACGAACCACGAGGTCAGCGGCACGCCGACGGCCACCCCGCCCGCCACCGCGCGCAGCACGTGGCAGGCGGCGACCGCGACCAGGTCGCACACCACCAGGTCCCGCAGGTAGCGGGTGTAGACGAGCGTGAGCAGCACGTACCCGGCGACCAGCGCGGACAGCACGGGGTCGCCCAGCGCCAGGGAGGCCAGCGGCGCGGCGGCGCTGAGCGCGACCCCGGCCGCGACGGCCACGGGGGCGGGGAGCGCGCCGGAGGCCACCGGGCGGTGGCGCTTGCGCGGGTGCGCGCGGTCGCGGTGCGCGTCGTGGACGTCGTTGAGCAGGTAGGTGCCGCTGGCGGCCGCGCAGAACAGGGCGAACACCGCGGCGCCGGTCAGCACCGCCCCGGGCTGCGTCAGGGCCCCGGCCGTGGCGGGCGCGGCCAGGACGAGGAGGTTCTTGAGCCACTGCCGGGGTCGGCACGCGCGGACGAGCGCGCCGAGCGTCCCCCCATCGCCGCGCGGCGTCCCGGCCGCCGCCGGTCCCGTGGCCCGCGTCCTCTCCGTCATCGCGGTCGGGGAGCGGGGGGCCGCACGCCGACGCGCCCGGTCGGGCGCGTCGGCGAGGGACGGGTGCGGGGGTCAGTTGTGGTGGTCACGACGGCGGCCCGTGGCGAACAGGACGACCGCGACGCCGATGAGTCCGACACCGGCGACGAGGCAGACGACGGGCAGGGTGGTCTGGAGGAGGGGGAGCACGGTGCGCCCCTGCTCGGAGTTGGCGACCGCGTTCTGGACGGACTCGTCGTTGGAGACCAGTTCGGCGTCGAACAGCGTCAGGACCTCCTCGCCGTCCACGACGACGACGCGGTTCTGGTCCTCGCTGATCCTGAGGGGGGAGCCGGTGACGGGCTCGATCCAGTAGGTGCGGGTGATGGAGAAGACCTCGTCGCCGGTGACGTCGCCCTCGCCCTCCATCCCGGCCACCGAGCGGGGCAGGGTGCGCTCGCCGATGACCTCGCCCTCGACCTCCTGGACGAACTTGTAGGTCTCGACGCCCCCGACCTCCTCGGTCCCCTGGAACTCCATGGGGACGACCTCCCGCACGGTGGTCTCGAAGAAGTCGTAGTCGCGCTGCTCGGTGAAGAAGGGGAACTTCCAGGCCTGGCCGCTCTGGGCGACGGACTCGTCGTTGACCATGGCGTCGCAGCAGTCGACCGTCTCACCGGTGACGCGGTCGTGCCCGGCGCGGCGGCTGCTGGAGGTGATGCCGAAGTCGGTCCCGGCGTCCCTGACCCAGGTGAACTGGTCCCACACCACCGTCTCGTCGGTGCTGGAGGCCACGTCGGCCCGGATGGTCGAACGCGCCTCCAGGGTGGCGTTCTCGACGAGCTCGACGTCCTCGATGTTGAAGTAGGTGGCCCCGTCTGCTTCGAGGACTGTTTCGCTGTAGTAGTCCAGGGGGGTCTTCATCAGGGAGCTCGACAGCCACGTGCGCATCATGGGGGCAAAGGCGAGGAAGAAGACCCCAAACGCGACGAGAACGACCGCAACGGTACGGCGCATGTGCCCTCCTGGGCGTATGAGAGTCCAGATCTGGAACTGGGTCTAGTGGAACTAGGTTCAGTTCCGGGTAGAGTACTGCCCAGTAGCGAACGACGTCACCAGGGCGTGTCGAAATTTTTATAACGCGTTCTAGTGCAACTCGTTCCGCCCTCTAACCAGTCCTGGAAGGCCCATGGCGCCCACCTCCTCCGCGCCCGGGGACCCCGCCGGTACCCCCACCGCCAGCGCGCGCACCCCCGACCCCGCGCTGCTGCTGCCGCAGGTCGACGGCCGCCACGAGGCCCTCGACGGCGTCCGCGCCGTGGCCGCCCTGATGGTCCTGGTGTTCCACGTGGCCACCGAGACCGGCGACTCCCTCGCGCCGGGGGTGCTGGGCGGCCTGCTGTCCGCCTTCGACGTGGCCGTGCCGCTGTTCTTCGCGCTCTCGGGCGTGCTGCTGTACCGGCCCTGGGCCCGGGCGGCCCTGGACGGGGTGCGCGGGCCGCGCGCCCGCCCCTACCTGTGGCGCCGCGCCGTGCGCGTCCTGCCCGCCTACTGGCTGGGGGGCGGGGCGGGGCTG
>ANAW01000167.1:0-21414 GCA_000340945.1 Nocardiopsis synnemataformans DSM 44143
CGTGCGCGTCCTGCCCGCCTACTGGCTGGTGGCCGTGACGGCGCTGCTGGTCTACTCCCGCGACGAGCTCGGCTCGCCGCGGTACTGGTGGGAGGTCCTCACCCTCACCTTCCCCTTCAACACCGACCCGCCGTGGGTGGGCACCGGCCCCTACGGCCTCGGCCAGATGTGGAGCCTGTCGGTGGAGGTCAGCTTCTACCTGCTGCTCCCGCTGTTCGGGCTGTTCCTCGCCCTGTGGGCGCGCGGCGGCCGGAGCGTGGACGCCCGGGGGCGGCGGCTGCTCGTGGGCCTGGGGGTCATGGCGCTGCTGGGCCTGGCCGCGCTGGTCCCGCAGTTCTATCCCGAGCCCCGCGAGTACATGCACGCCTGGCTGCCCCGGGCCGCGGGCCTGTTCGCCGCCGGTATGGCGCTGGCCGTGCTCTCGGAGTGGGCCTGGCGCGAACCCGGCGCGGACGGCCCGGTGCGCCGCCTGTGCCGGACTGTCGGCTCCTCCCCCGGGGTGTGCTGGCTGGTCGCGGGCGGGTTCTTCGCGCTGAAGGCCACCGAGGCCTCCGGCGGCCGCTTCATCGGCTCCGGCGACATCTGGACCTCGGCCGTGGACTCGCTGGCCGGGATCGGGTTCGCGTTCTTCCTGATCGCCCCGTGCGCGCTGGCGCCGCGGCCGGTGGGGGAGCCGCTCCCGCTGCGGGAGGCGCGGGCCTGGCGCGACGGCCGGTGGCCGGACTCGCTGCTGCGGCACCGGGTGTGCCAGTTCCTGGGGCGGATCTCCTACGGCGTGTTCCTGTGGCAGTTCGTGGTGCTCTACCTGTGGCGCGACTTCACCGGCCAGGAGATCTTCACCGGATCGTTCTGGCTGGACGCGGTGCCGGTGACGGTCGGGACCGTGCTGCTGGCCGCGGCGAGCCACCGGTGGGTGGAGGAGCCCAGCCGCCGGTGGTCCCACCGCCTCGCCCGCGGACGGCGGAGCCCGCCCCACCCGCGGTGATCTTGTACTTATAGCGAGGTTGGAGCGCCCAACCTCGCTATAAGTACAAGATCATCCCAAGTCAGAGCCCACGCATCACATGCGCAACACTTCCGGCCAGTCCGCTAGCCCTCCGCACGCTCGTCCTCCTCTGGGGCCCACGGGTTGCCCTCCACCGTCGGCGCCATGCCGCCCACCGACACCCAGTCCAGGCACAGCCCGCCCCGGTCCCGCGGATCCTCGGGCACGAACACCGACAGCTGCTCGCCGGGGGCGCCCGCGGGCACGTACCAGGTGCCGTTCTCCTCCGCTGCGGGCAGCTCGACCTCGATCCAGTCGTCGCCCAGCGCCACCACCACGCCGACGTCCTCCTCGGCCGTGTAGCCGAGCGTGACGACCTGGGCGACGCCGCCGTGCGCCTCCACCGGCCAGGACACCAGCCCCTCCCAGGGCTCCAGGCACTCGTCGGCCGATCCGGGGGCGAACATGTCGCTGTCGTCGGAGGGTCGCGCCGGAACCAGGAACCCGGCGTCGTTGAACACGTACGCGGTGGCGGCCTCCTCGGGCACGGCCATCCGCGCGGCCACGTCGTCCGACGCCAGCGGCGGCAGCACCCACGAGCTCAGGCGGCGCTGGCCGTTCCACTCCAGGACCACGTTCTCGGGGACCGGGCGCGCGTACAGGCCGCCCTCCTCCGGGACGTCCTCCAGCGCCGTGCGCACCGTGTCCAGGTACCACTGGAGGCGGTCGCCGCTCAGGGTCTGGGCGTAGGCGTGGGTGGAGTAGCCCGCCGCCACCGCGTACACCGCCGTCGCCAGCGCGGCCGCGACCCGGGCGGCGCGTCGGGGCCGCACGCGGTAGGGCTCCGCGACCGGGCCCGGCGCGGCCCCGCCGACCAGGGCGCGCGCCCGCTCCTCCCTGGTGGGCAGGTAGGCCAGGGCCAGGCACAGGGCGAACACCAGCGCCGCGTCCGCCACGTACCGGGGGTCGGCGGCGGCCACGTCCTGGAACCGGCCGCGCGCGATGATCGTCGGGACGACGTCCACGACCACCAGGTAGGCCAGCAGCAGCGCCCAGGCCCGCCACGCCCCGCGCCGCATCCGCAGGCTGACCAGCACGATCACGGCGAAGACCGCCCAGGCGGCCAGCACGGTCACGCCCGGCACGTCGACCAGGCCGCCGGTCGGGGTGACCGGGCCCCACTCCAGGGGACCGCCCAGGGCGCCGACCGGGAACACCTCCGTGAGCAGTCCGCGCAACATCGTCAGGGCGGGCTCGCTCTGGGGCACGCCCGCGCCCTCGCCGCCCCCCGCCGCGCGCATCCGCACCAGGTAGAACACCGCGTAGGCGGCGAACAGCGCGCCCATCGCCGTCCAGAACGGCCGGTGCAGGGCCCACGCGCGCCGCGCCCCGGCGACCGGGCCGCCGGGGTAGAGGTGGGCGACGGCCACGGCGAACAGCACCAGCGGCAGGAACATCGCCTTGACCGTGAACAGCATGCCGAACACTACGGCGCCGCCCGCCCGCCAGGCCAGGCGGTGGTCGTCCGTGCGCAGGTGGCGCACGGTCCACAGCAGGGCGAGCACCAGGGCCAGCTGGAGGGGGACCGCGTTGAGCGCCGCCGACCACCAGCCCAGCACGGGCACGGTCAGCGGCGCCAGCGCGTACACGGTCAGCGGGACCAGCAGCGCCCAGCGGCGGCCGAACAGCTCCCACACCAGGCGCAGGAACCCCACCATCGCGGCGGCCTGGAGGGCGAGCATGGTGCCCGCGCTGACCCACCACTCGTAGGGCCACAGCGCGGTCTGGAGGTAGACCAGGAACAGCGCCCCCGGCATCAGGTGGCCCTTGTGCAGGGTGAGCAGGTAGTCCGGCCCGAGGTCGCTGGCGTGGGCGTTGGCGAAGAAGAGGTAGTCGTCCTCCACGAAGTAGGACTCGCCCAGCACGTAGGCCCGCAGTCCCACTGCTCCCAGCACCACCAGCAGTCCCACCAGGACCAGCCGGTCGCGGGCCAGGCGGCGCGCGGCGGCCCACGCGGCGCGGACCGCTCCGTCCGGCCCGGGATTCCTCCCGCCGGGCTCCCCGACGGGGCGGCGTACCCTGGGTGCCCCGACCGGGCCGGACCGCGCGGCTTCGGCGCCCGGACCGTCGTGCCCACGCGCGGTGGGGGGAACAGGCGGCATCGGCATCTCTCCCGCCGTAGTTGGCCGATCCGGAGAAGGGGTGCCAGAATACAACACGTTCCACTTTTTCCCTCGACCCTTGTCGCAGGCCATTCCGGCCTGGATACCCGGAACAGGAACACGATGCAGGTGCCGTGTTCCGGCGGGGTCGCGAACACCGTGGAGGTGATGCGGGTGGGGCTCGAACAGGTCCGCCGCGACTGGACGCGGCTGGGTTCCGCCGAACCCCTGTGGGCGGTGTGTGTGGACCCCGGCAAGAGGGGGGGCGGCTGGGACGACGACGAGTTCCTCGCCTCCGGACGGGCCGACATCGACCCGTCCGTCGCCCGCATGGAGGAGCTGGGCATCCGCCCCGAGGGGGGCAGGGTGCTGGACTTCGGATGCGGCGCGGGACGGCTGTCCAACGCGCTGGCCGCGCACTTCCCCGAGGTCGTGGGGGTGGACATCTCCGCGCCGATGCTGGAGGAGGCCCGCCGCCTGGACCGCTCCGGGGGCCGGATCGGGTTCGTGCTGAACGAGCGCCCGGACCTGTCGGTGTTCGGGGACGGCTCCTTCGACCTGGTCTACACCGACCTGGTCCTCCAGCACCTGCCGCCCGCCCTGGCCGAGGGCTACGTGCGCGAGTTCGCGCGGGTGCTGCGCCCCGGCGGCGCCATGGTGCTGGGCGTGCCCGAGTCCGAGCGGCGCACCTTCAAGGGGCTGGTGTTCCGGTACGCGCCGTGGCCGCTGGTGGCCCTCGCCCAGCGGGTGCTGCTGCGCTACCCGGCGCCGATGCGGATGCACACCCTGCGCACCGAGCGGATCGCCGAACTGGTCCCGGGCGGCCGGATCGCCGCCTCCGACGAGTACTGGGGCGGCGACCACTGGCGCCACCTGCGCCACTTCGTGGTGTTGGAGGCGAACACGTGACCGGGAACGCCGCCGACGAGGGCACCGTCCCCTTCCGCGCCACCCTGGGCCGGTCGGTGGGGCTGTTCGCCGCCTTCCGCAGGGAGCAGACCGACCCGGCGTTCTTCTACGGCACGCTCGCCCGCGACACCGTCGCCCAGCTGCGCTCCTACACGCCCCTGGACGGCAGGCTCGTGGTGGACGTGGGCGGCGGCCCGGGCTACTTCGCCGACGAGCTGAGGGCCGCCGGGGCCCGCTGCCTGTGCGTGGACGCCGACGCCCACGAGATGACGCTGCACGGGCGCGACGCCGACGCGTACGGCGTCCAGGGCAGCGCCCTGGACCTGCCGCTGCGCAGCGGTTCGGTGGACGTGTGCTTCTCCTCCAACGTGCTGGAGCACGTGCCGGACCGGACCCGGATGGCCGACGAGATGGTGCGGGTGACCCGGCCGGGAGGGCTGGTGTACCTGTCGTACACGCTGTGGCTGTCCCCGTGGGGCGGTCACGAGACCTCGCCGTGGCACTACCTGGGCGGCGCGTACGCGGCGGAGCGGTTCGCGCGGCGCCACGGTCGGCGGCCCAAGAACGACTTCGGCCGCACCATGTACGCCGCGCACGCCGGGGAGATGCTGCGCTGGACGCGCGGACGCACCGACGTGGACGTGGTGGACGTGCGCCCCCGCTACCTGCCCGGGTGGGCCAGGCCGGTCGTGCGGGTGCCGCTGCTGCGCGAGGTCGTCACCTGGAACCTGCTGCTGGTCCTGCGCAGGCGCTAGAGACGGGCCGGAAACGTTGCTGGTGAGGCAGGTGGGGCTCGGACCTGCGACGGCGAGGGGGGCGGGACGTCCGGGCCCGCTCACTCCAGGCCGAACGGCAGCCTGCGGCGCGTGTGCTGGACGCTGACCCAGTGGTCGGCGGTGAACTCCTCCATCGCCCACTCGCCGCCGAACCGGCCGAGCCCGGAGTGGTCCTCCCCGCCGAAGGCGGTGTTGGCCTCGTCGTTGAGCGTGGAGTCGTTGACGTGCGTCATGCCCGCCCTCAGGCGGCGGGCGAAGCGCACCCCCCGCTCGGCGTCGCGGGTGTGCACCGCGCTGGACAGCCCGTACTCGGTGTCGTTGGCGATCCGCAGCGCGTCCTCCTCGCCCTCGGCGCGGACGACCGTGGCCACCGGGCCGAACACCTCCTCGGCCGCGCTCGGCATGTCGTTGGCGGCCAGCAGCAGGTGGGGCGGCAGGACCCTGCCCGACGGGCCGGTCGGGTCGCCGGACAGCAGGAGCCGCGCGCCCTGCTCCACGGAGCGCGCCACCACGTCCCGCACGCCGTCGCACTGCTCGTCGTCGATGATGGGGCCGATCTGGGTGGCGGGGTCGGCGGGGTCGCCCACCCGCAGCGCCCGGGCGCGCACGAGCATCCGCTCGACCAGCTCGTCGTGGACGGCGGCGGTGGCCACGACCCGGTTCGTGGCCATGCAGATCTGGCCCTGGTGGTAGTAGGAGCCGAACACGGCGGCGTCCGCGGCCAGGTCGAGGTCGGCGTCCTCCAGCACCACCAGCGGCCCGTTGCCGCCGAGTTCGAGCGCGCGCCTCCTGAGCGGGGTCTGCCGGGCGATGTGGCGGCCGACCTCGGTGGAGCCGGTGAACGAGATCATCCGGGAGAGCTCGTGGGTGGCCAGGGCGTCGCCGATCTCGCCGCCCCTGCCGACGACCACGTTGATCACCCCGGGCGGGAGCCCGGCCTCCTCGTAGATCCGGGCTAGCAGCAGCCCTCCCGTGACCGGGGTGTTCTCGGCGGGCTTGAGGACCACGGTGTTGCCGAGGGCGACGGCGGGCGCGACGGAGCGGTGGGAGAGCTGGAACGGGAAGTTCCACGGGCTGATCACCGTGACCACGCCGAGGGGTTCGCGGTAGACGCGGTTCTCCTTGCCCGGGGTGATGCCGGGCAGGATCCGGCCCAGGACCCGCGTGGGGTAGGAGGTCACCTCGACCATGCCGCTGCGCACCAGCCGCCACTCGAACTCGGCGCGCTCGCGGACCGCCCCGGCCTCGTGGACCAGCCAGTCGACGATCTCCTCGCGGCGCGCGTCCAGGACGCGCAGGGCCCGCACGAAGACCTCGGCGCGCTCGGTGGCGGGGGTCGCGGCCCAGCCCGGCCACGCCCGCTGCGCCTCGTGGTAGGCCAGGTCCACGTCGCCCTCGTCGGCCAGCCGGAACTCGGCCAGGACCGTGTCGTCGTAGGGGTCCACGTCCCGGACGACGCTCCCGGACGACCCGTGCCGCCACTGGCCTCCGATGGGCATCCGGTCCAACCCCGTGTAGGCGTCCGGCCTGCGGTCCGCGTGCATCGGCCCTCCCCTGCTTCGGCGTCACTGATGCCACGGTCGCCCCTGCCCGGGACACGGGCAACGGGACTTGCCGCCTCTTGGCCAACTGTTCAGCGACTCCGCGACCGCCCTTGTCGCCCGGTGTCCTCAGCGGGCGGGAGTGAGCAGGAGCTCGCTGACGACGCGGCCGTCGGCCCCGGTGACCGTGGCCGTCCAGCCGCCCAGGTCCACGCTCTCCCCGGGCCCCTCCGGGATGTGGCCGAGCAGGACCAGGACCATCCCGGCGACGGTCACGTAGCTGCCCCGGGGCCGGTCCGTGAGGACGACGCCGAGGTCCTCCAGCTCGTGGACGGGGTAGGTGCCGGGCAGGCGCAGGGCGCCGCCGTCCAGCCGGGCGGGGGCGCGCTCGTCGGTGTCGGTCTCGTCGTAGATCTCGCCGACGACCTCCTCCAGCAGGTCCTCCAGGCTGACGATGCCGCTGACCTCGCCGCTCTCGCCGATCACGACGGCCAGCTGCTGGCGTTCGACGGTGAGCCGGTGCAGCGCCGCGGACACCGTCAGCGAGTCGGGGAGCAGCAGCGGCTCGCGGGCCAGGTCCTCGGCCGCGCCCTCGCCCCGCAGGAGGTCGGACCAGTGCACCACGCCGACGATGTCGTCCACGTCGCCCCGGGCGACCACCGGGGCGCGCGAGTGGCCGCGCTCGGCCAGGAGCAGGGCCGCCTCGCGCGCGGGCAGGTCGGCCGGGACGGTGTCCACGTCGGGGCGCGGGACCAGGACCTGGCGCAGCGTCCGCCCGGTGATGTCGAAGGCCCCGGAGAGGATGGTGCGCTGCTCGGGGGTCATCTGGCCCTGGGCCGCGATCATGTCGCGCAGCTCCTCCTCGGTGGCCTCGCCCCGCGTGCCCTTCGGGTCCACCCCGCCGAGCCGGACGACCAGGTCGGTGGAGACGCTGAGCAGCCACACCGCGGGGCGGGAGAGGACCGCCAGCGCGTTGAGCGGGCGGGCCACGAGCAGTGCCCAGGGCTCGGCGCGCTGCATGGCGATGCGCTTGGGGGCGAGTTCGCCCAGGACCAGGGTGACGAAGGCGAGCACGACGGTGACCAGGACGACGGACACGGGAGCCGCGTAGGAGCCCAGGAAGCCCAGCGGCTCGACCAGGGGTCGGGCCAGCGAGACGGCCGCGGCAGCGGAGGCGAGGAAGCCCGCGAGGGTGATGCCGATCTGGATGGTGGCCAGGAACCGGTTGGGGTCGCGGGCCAGCCGGGCCACCGCGCGGCCGCCCGGGCCGCGTTCCTCCAGCCGCCTGATCTGCCCCTCCCGCAGCGTGATCAGGGCGATCTCGCTGCCCGCGAACACGGCGTTCACCACGACCAGGACCAGCACGAGGCCGATCTGGGCCCCGTAGCCCTCCATGGGACTCCCCCGCGGTCGACTGTCGGTCTCCGGAGCTGGGATTCCTTCCCCGAAACCCGCGGGCCACACACCGCCCGGGGGTCCGGACCCCTGACGTTCCTCCCGGGGCTCAGCCCAGGCGCTCCAGCGCCCTGCGCGGGGAGCGGGCGTGCCTGCCCATCCCCGCGAACGGGCACTCCTCGCGCTCCAGGGAGATCGTGAGGTCCCGGGCCGTCTCCACCTTTTCCAGCTCCTCCCAGGTCAGAGGCGCCGCGATCGGCGCGCCCGGCCTGGCCCGCACCGAGTACGGGGCCACCGCGAGCTGTTCGCGGCCGTTGCGCAGGTAGTCCACGAACAACCGGTCCCCGCGCGCGGCCTTGCGCACTTCGGTGGTCAGCTCGTCCGGCCGCCGGGCCGCCACCCGGTCCGCGACCGCCTCCGCCAGCACGCGGACCTCCTGGTCGTCCGCCTCGGGCCGCAGCGGCGAGCGCACGTGCAGCCCCCGGGACCCGCTGGTCATCACGTAGGCGGCCAGGCCCAGGTCGTCGAGCACCTCCCGTACGTCCCGCGCCGCGGCGCGGCAGGCGGCGAAGGCCTCGGGGCCGTCCCCGGCGGGGTCGAGGTCGATCACCATCCGGTCGGGCAGGCCCAGGTTCGGCTCCCGGGACTGCCAGGCGTGCACGGTGATCGCCGCCTGGTCGGCGCACCAGACCAGCGCCGCCGCGTCCTGGCACAGCATCATCCGGCCGCCACTGGTCTCCACGGTCCGCACCCAGTCCGGGACCGACGGGTGCTTGACGAAGAACCCCTGCGCGTCGATCCCGTCGGGGAAGCGCGCCAGGGCCACCGGGCGGTCGCGCACGTGCGGCAGCATCAGGGGGGCGATCCGGGCGTGGTACCGCGCCAGGTCCTCCTTGGTCGCCCCGCCCTCGCCGAACAGCGGCTTGCCGGGTCTGCGCACCCGCACCACGCGCCGCCCCGCGCGCACCCCCGCGGTCTCCGTCGCCATGGCCTCCCCCGTTCGCCGCCGTGCGGCCCGCCTACCCGGGCGACGGGCCCGGAAACGGCCCCCAGGCGGCACGAACGCCCGGCCGGGGAGGTCCCTGGCCGGGCGTCACGGTGGGAGGTTCACAGCAGGGCGACGGCGACCTGTCCGGCGATCGCGCCCGCGAGAAACGCACCACAGCAGGTGACCGCGATCCACCGGGTCACACGGTCGCGGCGACGGTGACGGCCACGTTCCGGCCGAGACGACTGTCGGGGCTCCCTCTCGGCGCTCCTTCGGACCGGCCGTGCCCGCCGCTCCTCGTCCACGAGCATCCAGGCGGGCAAGGGGCCGTGCTGGAGTCGGTACTCCACGCGGGGGTTGCCCCGCATCCGCGCGAGCATCTCCTGACCACGCGGGGTGAACCACGGGTCAGAGGACGGAGAGACCGCGCGTCCCCGCGCCGCCGCGCCAGGCGAGAAGCGGCGCCCCCGTGGCGCCCGGAGGACTTCGCGCATGCGCGGGTCGAGTGTCGCCGTACTCATCGGACCTCCTCCGCGAGGTCGAACTGGGCCCAGACCGCGGTGCCCAGATCGGCGCAGAAGGGAAACGGGACGATCGGGTACGTGCCCCACGCCGAGGACAGCGACTCGATCAGGAGCAGGCCCCGACCGCGCTCGGCCTCCTCCCAGTCAAGGTCCGTCCGCTGACGCGGAACCTCGGGGCGGGTCTCCCTCGCTCCGTCGTCCACGACCACCAGCCGTAGCGTCGACGGCGTCGGGGCGTACAACGCCCGGAGTACGCGGCCGCCCGCCTCGCCCGAACGCGAGTGTTCGGCGGCGTTGGCGAAGGCCTCGCTCGCGCACAGCACGAGGGTTTCCACCACGTCGCCGGGGAGAGCGGACAGGTCGTGGCGCAGGTCGTCACGGACCCGGGAGCACTGGGACAGGTTCCCCGGGTACGGACGTGCGGGCCAGCGGCGCCCGCGTGGGGCGGGCAGCGGCGGTATCGGGGGTTGCGGGACAATGGACATGCCAGTAGTTCCTTCCAGGGTTGTTTGCTGGCCGTGCTCTGGGGGTGATGTCTTCACCCGCCAGGGCCTTTCAGTTGTCAGTTGTCAGTGGGTGGCGTGCACGGCGCCGTCACCGATCCGGTCAGACACAAGTACGGGTTCCGGACCGGCGGTGATCGCCTGAGGGCTCTTCGCCCGGTCCCCGATCCGCTCCAGGAGGTCGAATGTCGCGGAACGCGGCAGCGCCTCACCCTTGAGCGCCTCGAAGAGATCGGCGTAGGCGGCCGTGTGGGTGGAATCGGTGATCAGCGGCCCGGGTCCGCACGGCACGGGTACGTAGGCCACCTGGTGGTGCGGGCTGAAGGACAGCACGCGGAAGGGGCCGGAGCGGCACGGGTGGTGGCGGGTGCCGGTGGGGATGACGTGCAGGCTGATGTGGTCCCGGCTCACCGCCCTGGCCAGGTGTTCCAGTTGTGCGCGCATGACCTCGGGGTTCCCGACCACCTCGCACAGCACCGACTCGTTCAGGACCATGCCGTAGAACGGCGGTGCGCAGGTGTTGTACAGGGGCACCCGGACCTGCTGAGCACGCGCCGCCTCCGCGTGCGGAACGCTGGCGTCCAGCGGTCGCGACGCCTCCGCCAGCGCCCGCGCGTAGTCCTCGGTCTGGAAGAACTCCGGGATCACGCCGGGGTTGAACTCCCGGATCTGGCGGGCCTCGCTCTGGAGGGGTTCCACGGGACCGCCGTCGTCCAGGTGGGACTGGATGAGCGCCCGCGCCCAGGAGTCCAGTAGGACGCCCTTGGTGTCGATCTTTCGGTCCAGGTAGTGGGCCAGATGACGGGCGGGCGCGTGTTCGCCCGACTCGATCCGCTCCAGGAGACCGGGCCAGCACACCTCCCTCAGCGCGAGGTCGTCCGGGGACAGCCCCGCCCGCGTGCGCAACTGCCGCACCCGCGTCCCGAACCTCTCCCACTCCGACCGCTCCGGGCTCGGTTCCGTTCGAACCTGCCGACTTGCGTTCATCACTTCCTCCAGAGGAGTGAGCGGCACACACGCCGAAGAAGCGGTGTGAGATCTCCACTACACTGAAGCATAATGCGTGAATGCATTGCAATCTGCTTTGCAATAATGCATTGCATGTCCGAGTTGAGTAGATCCCCGAAGGGCGGGACGCTTGTCCCATGCCGTCTAAGGAGAGCCCGACCATCGCTCAGTGGCAGCTCGCCCAAGCTCTTGCCACACTGCGCGGACGCACGCCTCAGCGTCAGCTCGCCAAAGAGCTGGACGTCGACGCCAGCACGCTCGTGCGTTGGGAAGGGGGCGAGACGGTTCCCCGAGAAAAGCAGCTCCGCAAGGTCTTGGCGCACTTCGAACTGCCCGAAGAGGAGACGGAGCGCCTCGTCTCCTTGCGCACTGAGGCCGTCGCTCCCTCCTGGTGGCAGGACACCGACGTGGCGAAGGCTTACGGCCAGTACATCGACCTCGAACGAGTCGCAACACAGATCGCCACGTACCAGGACCGCCTGGTCCCCGGGCTCATGCAGACAGAGCGGTACGCACGCGCGATCCTCACAGCGGGGCACCCACGCGCGACTCCCGAGGAGATCGACGGACTACTCAACGTCCGTCTCAAGCGTCAGGACGAATGGCTGGCAGGCGACACGCTGCTCTGGGCCATCATCGACCAAGCCGCGCTGGAGAAGCACATCGGTGGGGCGGCGGTGATGGGTGACCAGACACGGCGCCTCGCGGAGATGGCCGAGCATCCCCGTGTCGACCTCCAGATTCTGCCGAACTCCGCTGGAGCACACGCGGCCCTGCAGTCAGGCTCGTTCGTCCTGCTGGAAGTGGACAACCCCGCGCTCCAAGCCGTCTACGTCGAAGCACACACCCGAAACCTACTTCTGGATCACCCAAGAGAGGTAGCTGCTCACCGCAAGCTGCTCGACCACCTACGAGCAGCCGCAACCAACGCACCCCAGACCCACGACCTGTTGCAGCGGCTTCTCAACCAGTACGAAACAGAGGGATAGAGATGCGACCCGAAGAAGCTCACGAGCACACACCGCTGGGCCCGTGGTTCACAAGCAGCTACAGCGGCTCTCACGGAGAATGCGTCGAGGTCGCACACATCTCCGCGTCGTTCCGGAAGTCCTCCCACAGCGGCAGGAACACCAACTGTGTAGAGGTCGCTGATCTGGATCACGGCGCCGCCATGCGCGACACCAAGAACCGCGAGCTCGGCGCGCTCGCCTTCGATGCTCCCGAGTGGCGTGCCTTCCTCAACACCGCAAGACGCGACGCCCGCTGACATGCCACGAAGGGTGAGCCCGGTCTCAGGCTCACCCTTCATCGCCCCGCTTCAACGAAGAGGGAACATCACGCGTCCGCGAGTTCGGCGCGGACCCGCCAACCGCCCTCCACACGCTCCAACACCGGCCGCAGGCTCCCGTACCCCGGACGTCCCGCCTGCCTCCAGGCGTTCACCCACGCCCCCACCCTCTCGACGGCGGTCACCGCTCCGCCGTGGACGACGTTCCCAGCGGCCCCCGAAGCGAGCACCGCGAACCCGTTCGCGTCCGCGTAGCCCAACGCTCCTCCCGAGTCCCCCATGCCCACCACGCTGACCTCGTCCGCGCGGGTCGCGTACAGCCAGGCCCTCAGGTCCTCGACCGACTCCCCCTCGGCCAGCACCCGCAGCCGAGACGGTTCCCGCTCGGAGAATCCCCGAAGCGCTTCGGCCGCCCCCTCCACGTCCTTTCGCGCCCACCCGGCCGAGATCCACCACACCTGGTCGTCCGAAGCACGGAACAGCGCGTCAACACCGCGAGGCGGCACCAGCCACTGATCCAACACCTCGCCGTGCATCTCCACGTACCGCCCCGACGACAGCCCGTCCCCACGCAGCCGCCCTCCAGCGTCGAGATGCGCACGCAGGATCGCGCTGGTCTTCACACACGGCGTGACCTCCACCGGAGTGACGATCACGGCCTCCGCGGAGGCCTGCGCCACCCAACTCTCGGGCACCAGGCTCGGGGTCGCCCAGGCCACGATCCGGTCGAACGGACCCCGGCCCGGTGCTCCGGCCGCACCGTCCCCGGTGACCAGCTCGACATTGGCCCGGCCCTGGGCCTTGTGCAGATCGCGCGCACGCTCGCTGAGGCTGGCCACGACGTCCATCGACACCACCGCGCCCGTCGACCCGACCAGTTCCGACAACAGCGCGCCGGAGAAGCCCGACCCCGTGCCGATCTCCAGCACCCGCATGCCAGGCCGCACATCGAGCTGGCCGAGCATCGCGGCGATGACCGTGGCCGCTGTGCTCTGCGTGACGAGGTTTCCGTCCGGGCGAAGCGTGTAGTAGTCCTCGTCGACGGCCGCGAGAGCGACTTCGACATCAGGGCTGTTCCTCATCGTGTCCCTTCACCAGTGCGTGTCATGTTCGTTGAAGCAGGAGATAGGGGCGGTCGGGAGCCCGTGCCTCACCCACCGAGACCCCCGAGACCTCGATCCAGGCGTGTGCCGCGTAGGGCATGAGCCGCGCGCCGATGCACCAGTCCACGGTGCGACGCAGTAGGAGTGCGGTGAGAGCGGCGGCAAGGGAGTTCTCCAGGCAGGCGGCACGGCCGGGAAACCAGCGCGCGGGCGCACGACCCGCGGCCACGATGGTCGCGGCCTCCTCAACGGTGGCAGAGCGCGTGACGCGAGACTTGAGTTTTCCGACGAACGCCACGCTGCACTTGAGGGGAAAGCGCAGCAGGATCACAGCCATGGTGAAACCGAGCATCCCAGCGCAGCGGTGACGCCATCCGAGCCGAGTGGATGGGGTTGGCGGGAGGGCCATGTGAGAACTCATGGGACCGTCTCCTCACCCACAAGCACGCCGTTTCGGTGCAGCACGGCCACAAGGCTTCGAACGTCAGACAGCAAACGTTCCCTGTCAACACTCAGTTCACCGGAGAGCTCCTGGGCGACGACCTCCGGTGCCGTCCCGTCCGCGATGTGCCGCCACATGATGGCGGCGGTCGGGTTGAGGCCGTAGAACTTCCCCGTGGACAGATCCAGGAGCATCGCACCGTCGTCGGTACCCGCGACCCGGACGTCTGGGGCGGGGATGAGTCTCATCGCCGGTATCCCTCCAGGACGGATGCGCGCCCGCTCAGCTGTGCCGGGGCGGGGAGGCGTTCGAGCTTGCGCAACCAGACCTCGGCGGCGATGACCTGGTTGATCCCCGCCATCGCCGCGTGTTCTCCACCGATCGCCCGCTCAAGCTCCGCCAGGACGAGATTCGGCCGGATGACCCCGAGATCCCCGAGGCGGGATTCTCTGAGGAGAGCCCGGAGCACGGCGGCGTTGCGGCGAACGCCGTGGTACTCACACGCGCCGTAGTCGCCCTTGGTCCGCCGCGCGTACAACTCACTCGACACGACTTCGGACAGGGCCGCCTTCAGCAGAGGCTTGGTCTGAGTAACCGATACCCGGTCCACAGCGGGTACCGAGAGACAGGCGGCCACGACCTGGTTGTCGAAGAACGGCAGAGCCACCTCCACGCCGATGTGCTCGGCGATGGAGACGAACAGCCGGGTGTCAAACGTGTGCTGGCGTATCGTCCGCAGCGTGTGCGCCTCGACTCCCTCGGGGACGTTCACGTCCCGGACGGCCTGCCGAAGGCGACCAGCGACGGCGCCACGGGATTTCGGGGTCCCCCATGCGGCACATTGACTCAGCTGGCCCCACGCGATAGCGCGCTCGATCTGCTGGGACCGCACCAGCGCACGGTGCGGGGCGTCTCCCTCCAAGCACGCCGCCAGGATGGCGAGCGTGTCAGCGTACGTCGTTCTCCCAGCACGCCAGGCCGCGCGCATGACCCTGTGCGTTGACCGATGCCGAAGTCGCGCCCATCCCCGGGCCTCCCGGACGAAGCGTCGCGAGCTGCTCACCCGGGCCAGAGCCGCGAGGTAGGTCAGCGGAGCTCCGAGCACCACGTCCCCACCGTCTCCGGTCAGGTGGACCGGGGAGCCGGACGCGGGCAGCAGACGAGCCCGGTCACGCGCGAAGATCACGGTGTCCAGGCTCGGATGATCGGTCCACGGAACCGCGTCCATGTCGGTGAACGGCAGTGTCTCCCCACCGCCTTGGATGACGACCTGGTCAAGCCCCGGTTCCTGAGCCGCCAGAAGCGCGGCGTATCCGGTGTCGTCGTCGTTGACGGCGAAGGGATCGGAGTAGGTCAGAGCCGGTACCCGTTCGTAGCGGTGCCGGGCCGCCAACAGTGCCAGGGAGGAGGAGTCCATCCCGCCCGAGAGGTCGGCGGTCACCGCTCGGGCGCCGACAACGCGCTCCCGGACACCCCTGTCCAGGGCTTCACGAAGGACCCTCCCCGCAGTCGGGACCGTCATCCTTTGTGGATCGGTGAGGCGTGACACGAGTTCCACCACCCCGCGCCGTATGACGAGAATCTGATCCGGTGCCACCTCGGTGACCCCCTTGAACAGGGAACCGCCGGGAAGGCCGGTGTGGAAGTCTCCGCAGAACAGCCCCGCCGCCAGCTCTTCCGGGTCCAGTCGCTCGGTGAGGGCTTCGGTCAACGGGAGTGGGCTGGACGCGTACTCGACCGCGCCTGGGGTTTCACGAAACCACACACGGTGCAGACCAGCCAGGTCCGTGGCGACGGCCACCTCCGGTCCCTGACTGACAACCGCGCTGAAGGAACCGGCGAAACCCGCCATCCTTGCGGCCACGACGTGCAGTGGTTCGCCACTGGCCAGCGTCTCACGCAGTTCGACGAGCCTTCCGAAGCACTCCCCCAGGATTACGGCCGTGTGACCGCCCTCCCGGATCCGCCTGCCCCGGTTCTCCGGCCACACTCCGAACAGCTTCACCTCATGCCCTTCGCCGTCGCTCTCTCTTCTCCCTGAGGCCGGTGACATACCCCTGACCGTGCTGGAACCGACGAAGTACCTCCGCACTCCTGTGAACTCCTCCCACGTGGTGGTGCCGCCCCGTCGGAGCGGAGCGGCACCGGCTGGTCAGTAGTAACGGGCGGTGTTCATGTCAGCGGTGTCGTCCGCCGCGTTTCCGAGCGTCAGCTCACGGGCGTCTCCGAGTTCGACCACCATCGGGGGCTCGTAGTCCTGTTCCTCCACGTCGACTCCTTCCGAGATCCATGAGGGTGGTTCCCTCAACCAGAGAGAAGACTATTCCATGAAACCTATGACTTCAAGGAATAACCAGGTGCCTCTTCAGTGAGGTCGCAGAGGAAGTGGCAGGAGAAACGGGCCTCAGGCGTGCTCGCGGGTCAGCTTCGCGAGGAAGGAGCGCGCTTCGTCGTCATAGATCGCGGCGTCCGCGAAGAGCTGGAAGATCTCCAGGTAGAAGCTGACGTCACGCGGCTCTGAGATCGACCGATGCGTCG
Source organism: Nocardiopsis synnemataformans DSM 44143 (assembly GCA_000340945.1). GTDB lineage: Bacteria > Actinomycetota > Actinomycetes > Streptosporangiales > Streptosporangiaceae > Nocardiopsis > Nocardiopsis synnemataformans. The sequence continues at coordinate 16,163 of ANAW01000167.1, forward strand.
TGAAGCTCTCGACGGCGACCTCACGCTCATCAAGGACCGTGAACCCGTTCTTCGGCGCCTGAGGAACGAAGACGTGCCACGGGAGCACCCCGATCCGAACGTTCTCCAACGTCGACAGGTTCGCCAGCCGGTCCATCTGAGCCCGCATGGTCACCGCATCACCGAGCCGCCAGCGAAGGGCGGCCTCCGTGATGACGAAGTGAAACTCTCGCGATGGATCGAACAACAGCGCTTGGCGGTCCAGTCGGGCACGTACCGCCTGGGCGACGTCGGTCGCGGCCATGACCAGAGGCTGGCTGAAGACCGCGCGCGCGTACTCCGGGGTCTGGAGCAGACCGGGCACCAGTGCGGGCTGGAACGAACGGATCACCGCAGTGGACTGGGCGCTTCGCCCAATGTCCTCCTGAACCCTGTGGAGTCCACGTTTACGCAGCATGCGCAGGGTCGCGTACTGGTCGTTCAGCGCTTGTGCCCGCGCCTCCAAGTCCTCGCGTTCATCGGTCGGCGGCCGGAAGAGATCAAGCAGGGCGCGCACATCTTCGGCAGAGGCTGTGACCTTGGCTCTTTCGATCTTGGAGATCTTCGCCTGGCTCCACCCCAGCCGTTCGGCCACGACGACCCCGGACATGCCGGAAGCCGCGCGGAGCTGACGGATTTCCTCCGCCAACTCCGCGCGGTCCCGCTCAAACGATTCAGGTATTGCCATCAGCCCCGGTGATACTGCGGATGTGCGCTCCAGTACTCGTTGAAGGGTACGGCTCGCTCCAACGCCAGGTCACGCTGGGCTCGGTAGTGCTCCAGATCTGGCTCCTCCAGGAGTTCCTTCCCGAGGATCTCGCCGTCGTCGCGGTAGTCCATACGCACCACGTGCGTGTCGTCGAAGAACCAGAAGTCCTCGTTGACCAGGCCGTCCGGACGCCCGTGCTCAGCGGTGTCGAGGATGAGGATCTCCTCACCCGCTTGTGAGGTGAACGTGTAACCCCACTCCATCTCGTAGCGGAGATAGTCCGTCAGAGGGCTGTGCACGACGTGGACCCGGAAGCGCCGGATACCCCGACTCACCTGGTCCTCCACCGCCCGCATGTACGGGGTGGTGACGCCCACCCTCGGGCAGGGATCCCCGGCCAGGTAGGACTCCAGGGCCGCGGCCTCCGAGACGGGGTTGTAGACGGGCAGCGTCTCCAGGCGGAACACACTCTTGACCGCCCCATCGAACAGATCGTCGAACCGCTCGCTACTCAGCGACAAAACGGATTCCCTTCAGCATGTCTGCGGGCACTTCGACCACGCTCTCTCCCTCGGGCAGGCCGATACCGGCCAGCACCTCCGGATCACTGACCACGTATCCCTGCACGATGTAGGTGCCCTTGTCCGTCTCATAGACGGCCGGACAGTCACCGTCCCAGCAGTCGCCGCTGATCCTCTTGAGTTCCAAGGGGGTCTCCTCGGTCGGGCTTCTTGGCCACAGAACAGGCTATTCCGAGAACTCCATGATGTAAAGGAATAATCTTCTGAATCACCCTCTGGGTGGTCCGGCACCCGTGCGATGCCTTGCCAGCACGAACGCCCGGCCGGGGAGGTCCCTGGCCGGGCGTTCGGGGGTCGGCGCGGTACGCCTGCGCCTCTCGACTACTTGCGCTTGTTGATCTCCTCGGTCAGCTGCGGGGCGACCGCGTGCAGGTCGCCCACGACGCCGTAGTCGGCCAGCTCGAAGATCGGCGCCTCGGGGTCCTTGTTGATCGCCACGATGTTCTTGGCGGTCTGCATGCCCGCGCGGTGCTGGATCGCACCGGAGATGCCCAGGGCCACGTACAGGTTCGGGCTGACCGTCTTACCGGTCTGGCCGACCTGGAACTGGTTCGGGTACCAGCCGGAGTCGACGGCGGCGCGGGAGGCGCCCACGGCCGCGCCCAGCGAGTCGGCCAGGTTCTCCACGACCGAGAAGTCGTCGGAGCCCACGCCGCGCCCGCCGGAGACCACGATGGCGGCCTCGGTGAGCTCGGGGCGCTCGCCCTGCTCCTCGTTGACGCGCTCGACGACCTTGGCCGTCCTCGCGGCGTCGGAGACCTCCACCGACACCTGCTCCTCGGCCGCGGCGCCGGAGGCGGCCTCGGCCGGGACGGAGTTCGGGCGGACCGCGACGACCGGCACGCCGGTGCGCACGCGGGCGTGGGTGATGGTGGCGCCGCCGAAGATGCTGTGCTCGGCGACGACCTCGGCGTTGACGTCCACGACGTCGGTGAGCACGCCGGAGCCCAGCTTGACCGCGGTGCGGCCCGCGATCTCCTTGTTCTCGGCGGTGGCCGAGACCAGGACCGCGGCGGCGCCCTTGTCCTGGGCGAGCTTGGCGAGCAGCTCGGCCTTGGGAGCCACGACGTGGTCGTTCAGCTCGGCCGAAGCCACGTAGACCTTCTCGGCGCCGTACTCGGCCAGGGTGCCCCTGCCCGACTCCGCGCCGTCACCGATCCACACGGCCGCGGGCTCGCCGATGCGGCGGGCGGCGGTCAGCAGCTCGGTGGTGACCTTCTTGACCTGTCCGTCGACGTGGTCGACGAGGACGAGGACCTCAGCCATATCCCTTGAACCTTCCCTGAGTCTCTCGTCTGACCTAGACGAACTTCTTCTCGACGAGGAACTCGGCGATCTTCGCGGCGCCGTCGCCCTCGTCCTTGACCACCGTGCCCGCGGCGCGCGGCGGCGCGGCGTCGAAGTCGACGGTCTCGGTGGTGGCGTTGGCCAGACCCACCCTGGCCGTGTCGATGCCCGCGTCGGCGGCGGACTTCTTGTCGACCGGCTTCTTCTTCGCCTGCATGATGAGCTTGAAGGACGGGTAGCGCGGCTCGTTGATCTTCTCGACCACGGAGACGACCGCCGGGAGCTGGGCCTCGACGAGGTCGTAGCCGTAGTCGGTCTGGCGCTGGATCCTGATGGTGCTGCCGTCGATGTCGACCTTGCGGGCGAACGTGAGCTGCGGCAGGCCGAGGTACTCGGCGAGCGCGGCCCCGACGACGCCGGTGCGCGCGTCGGTGGACTCCGAGCCCAGGACGACCACGTCGAACTCGACGGTGCCCAGGGCCTGCGCGAGGGCGTAGGCGGTCTGGAGCGAGTCCGAGCCGTGGAGCGCGTCGTCGTTGACGAAGACGGCCTTGTCCGCGCCCATCGACAGGGCCTTGCGGATGGAGTCCGTGGCCTGGTCCGGTCCCATCGTCAGGATGGTGACCTCGCCGCCGTGCTTCTCCTTGAGCTGGAGCGCCTCTTCGATCGCGTACTCGTCGAGCTCGTTGATGACACCGTCGGACGCGGCGCGGTCCAGCGTCCTGTCATCGGCGTTGAGCTTCCGTTCGGTCGCCGTGTCCGGGACCTGCTTGACCAAAACGACAATATTCATGGCCGGTGGCCGACCTCCCTGCACTCCATGATCCGCCGTGCGGCGGCCGGACGCTGGCGCGCCCCCTACTGCCAACAATGCCGAATGCCGTTCGGTCATCCGACGGCGGGGCCGTCTTCACGTCCAGACAGGTCCCGCGATGTGCTCATAGCCCAGATGTTACTGGCTAGTAGCTTGGAGGCCAACCCCTGGCCCCCGGTGTGACTGAGGCAACCCTAACCACCGCCGTGCCGCCGGTCCGCCCCGGGCGGTCCACCGGCGCCGGACACCGGCCGTGGGTGCCCGCCTCCCGCTCCCCACCCTAGTCGCCGCGGATCCCGCCGGAACCGGTCACACCACCGGTAACAGGTCAGAATCTCCCTCCCCGGGAACGCCGAAGGCCCCGGGCCGGAGCCCGGGGCCTTCGCGGTGCGCGGTGAGCGGTGCCCGGTGAGCCGCACGGCCCCCCGGGCCGGGGTCACTGCCCGTCGAACCAGTCCGAGGGGCCGCCCAGCGGCACCCAGTCCGGGGCCGCCGAAAGACCGAACGACAGGATGAGCATGGTCAGCAGCACGAGGCCGATGACGACACCGACGTAGACGTACAGGTTGCGGTAGTGGACCCGACGCACCAGCCACACCGCCTGGTGCCGCGCCTCGCGCCCGCTCGGCATGACGTAGCTGAGCAGGATCATCACGAAGATCGCGAAGGCGCCGGTGTAGTTGGCGCCCTGCCCCGGCACGTCCGCGATCCGCGCGTAGATCATGCCGACCAGGATGCCCGCCAGCAGGTAGATCAGGCCGAAGCCGAGCGTGCGCAGCGCCATGCGCCCGAAGGCCCACGGGAAGCTGAGCGCCACCACCATGTTGTCGGAGTTGCGCGGGCCGCGCGTCTGGAGGCGACGGGCGTGCTCGGCCTTGACCACGTCCAGGGCGCCCAGCGCCGCGATGACCACGACGCCCAGGACCAGGCCGAACCAGGGGAAGAGCAGGGACACCCCGGCCACGGAGACCAGCATGGGCAGGATCGTCAGCGGGTGCATCCGCCACGACCGCTCCTCGTACTCCTCGCCCTCCTCGTCGGAGTCGCTCGGGAAGTAGTCGCTCACCCGGTCGCTGCTGCCGCGCCGGAACCGGCCCAGCAGGCCGCCGCGCCGCTCCTCGTACCCGTCCTCGTCGAACTCCTGCGTCTGGTTGCTGCCCCGGCCGTCGTCCACCGGGGTGAGGATGTCGGCGAAGTCGCCCTTGTGCAGCGGGGTGTTGAAGAACTGCGTGTGCGGCGCCTGGTGGCCCTCGTCCCCGTGCTCGTCGACGGGGCGGCGGCCGTACCCGTCCCGGTCCACCGGGTCCATCATCATGGTGCCCTGCGGGTCCTCGCGGGAGAACTCGTCGGGCTGGATGCGCCGCGTGCCCAGCATGTCGTCCGGCTCGTCGCGGACCGGGCTGATCCGCATCGTCCCCTGCGGGTCGTCGGGGTCGTCGGCGTCGCGCGGGGCGATGCGCTCGGTGCCCGGGAGCCCGTCGTCCTCGTCGTCCCAGCCGCGCCGGGCGCCCGACAGGTCGTCGGTGGACTCCGGGTCGCCGGCGGGGCGGCGGCCGTTCACGGGGCCCGACAGGTCGTCGGTGGATCCGGGGCCGCCGGCCAGGCCGCCGGAGTACGCGGCGGAGGTCGGGTGCGCGGGGTCCCCGGACGGGGACCAGGCGCTGGAGACGGGACCGCTGCTGGTGTGCGAGGGGCCCCAGCCCTCGTCGTCGCGGGCCGCGCGACCGGCCAGGTAGCCCGCCGCTCCGCCGAGCGCGGCACCGGCCGCGCCCGCCGCCGCGGCTCCGCCCGGGCCTCCGCTGTCGGGCTCGTCCCGCGTGCCACCGGCGGGGGGCGGGGGGGA